>JAYVRH010000646.1:0-3650 GCA_043776495.1 Cyclobacteriaceae bacterium | reverse complement strand
TGTTGAAAATTCAGCGGCGTCTGGGCATAGTTTGGTCAGCCTGTCTTCCGCTTTAATGTCTTCGTCTCCTTCTGCGATTTCTTCTTCGCGCTGACCTTATCTCCCTTCGCCTTCTCCATAGGCTTCTTGGCCTTTTCAATGCTCGCCTTCAATGCCGTCATGATGTCCACCACAGGAGTCTCCTCTTCGGCGATCGTGATAATCTCTTTGCCTTCGATTTTGGCCTGAATCATACTTCGAAGGGCATCCTGGTAATTGTCCTTCATTTCGATGTCAACAAATTGTCTGGACATTGAGTCTACAAGCATTTTAGCCATCTTGATTTGCTCTTTGTCAACCTTCACATCTTCAAGAAGTTGAGGTACTTCAGTGATACTTTTTACTTCATTCGGGTAACGAAGTTTATAGAGCAAAATTCCATTCTTTTCCGGCGTCAGCAATACAACGGTTTCACGGTCGCGCAGCACCACCCGACCCACTCCCACCTTGCCGCTCTCTTTCAATGTCTTGCACAGCAGCGAATAGGTTTTGGCAGCAATTTCGCCATCAGGTCCGATGTAATAAGGTGCATCAAACAAGGTAGGATGAACTTCCGCAGACTTCACAAATCCTTCGATGTCAATCACTCGGGTACTCTTCAGTCTGACCTTTGAAAAGTCATCATCATCAATAATCACAAACTGCCCAGGTTCATACTGATAACCTTTCACAATATCCTCAGTGCGCAGGGTCTTACCCGTCACCTTGTCCTTCTTCTCATAGCTCACCTGATTGTGGCCTTCCTTCGAAAGCAGGTTGAAACTGATCGTCTGACCGGAGTCAATGGCATTATAAACCCGAATGGGAATTGTGACCAATGAAAATCGAATGTGTCCTTTCCAGATAGCTCTCATAGTGAAATTGAGTTAGATTAAAAAATTAGAACTACGGCACTAAAGTATTGATAATGAAGTATTTTTCAAAATTATTCTCTGATCAAATTTTGCGGCAAGTTCCCATATACTGGATGCCGCGGCCCTGTCTCGGGCGCGCCGAGACTGACCAACGATTAACTATTCTGAGCCATATTCTTCTCAATTTCAAGCTGTGCCATGTGAGTGGATATGGTGTGAGTAGTCAGTGACAACACCGACTACATGTTTTACCATCTCAGCTATGAAAATGTAAAGCCCTTGCTCCCAGTCGATATCCCTGACACATCGAAACCCAATGTTGCATTCCGTTGAAATCCCTGCGAGACCCTCAAAAGGTACTGGCGGAAATGCCCTCCAAAAGGCTACTAACTAATTAATGCCAAATACCTCTTTTTGAATCGCCTCCATAAATAAGTAGTTTAGAGTGTTTATCACAAGGATGAAAGGTCTTTTAATCATATTCTTCTTTTTGTTATTATCTGCCTGCAGCAGCTCAAGCAAAACCTATCACACCGTAAAAGTGAAGAAACCCATCTATCACCACGGCTATTATAAGAATAGCATCTGGCATAAGAAACTTCAAGTCGGCAGAATTCGGGTAAGGTGGTTTGAAAAACAAGGAGCCAAGACTGTTAAAATGAAAGGATGAGTAAAAAAGTAGGCAGTAGGCAGTAGGCAGTGGGCAGTAAGCAAGATGTCCAATTGTTGATTGTCTCCTCCTTATCCATTGCCTTGCGTGAGGTAAGCTGAAATTTCAAAAAAATTAGACATCTCACTGAATACCTTTCAATGCCAACTCTACATTTCTTCTTAGAAAAATCTTAAGTGGACTAATCTGACTTATGTGTGCAGTGACAACGGAGCCATAGAATACGGCACTCAGCAAATTGGTGACATCACGTGTAGAAGTCGCTCGTGTAATCTCCTTTTTGAAGATCGCTTCAAGTGCAAACTTTTCAAACATCTGATCGATCGACTGAATATCAATGGCCTGAACGTCTGGTATGGATGGATATAAAAGTTTCTTTTCTTCAGCCTTCACTGGAAATGGCTTCGGCGGCCTTTTAGGATTCGCCAGGTAAGCAATCAAACTTAAAATGATCCCAGGATGCAATTCAGCATCTTCACTAAGCTTGTCGAACAGATAAAATATACCTTGTAATCCTTCCCTGGGTTTATCTTTCAATTCCACCAGCCGTCTCAAACACCAAACCCTTAAATAATATGAAAGTATATCTTCTTTGGTGCGGAAGTATTTGAACAGCGTGACTTTGGAAATCTTGACTTTCTCACAAATGTCGTCAACGTACAAGTCGTCAAAGGGCCTCTTCCCAATCAATTTTAATGTCTGCTCGAGCACCGCCAGCTTGAGGCGTGCCGCTTTTTCTTTTCTCAGGCTCATGGATTTGTCTCAGCGGAAATAATACATTGAGGGCCAAATACACTTACAAACCTAAAACATTTGTTATCACCTTTAATGTACATCATGATAAACAAAATTATACCCCTGGGATTTATCCTCATCATCATTGGTTGTCAATCCGTCGAGAAAAAAGAACCTGTGGTTGGCCTCCTGGCTGATTCTGCCATGGTAGTAAGCGCGCAGCCTCTGGCATCTCAAGTCGGTGTCGACATTATGAAGAAAGGCGGAAACGCAGTGGACGCAGCGATTGCAGTCCAATTCGCCCTTTCCGTTGTCTTCCCTGCCGCTGGAAATATAGGCGGTGGTGGCTTTATGGTGGTCAGGATGAACGATGGGAGTACTGCCACGCTCGACTACCGCGAAAAGGCACCAGGCCTCGCCACCACAAACATGTACCTGAATAAAGATGGAAATGTGGTTGACAAACTTAGTACAGATGGTCATCTCGCTTCGGGTGTGCCCGGCTCCGTGGATGGCATGATTGAAGCTCACAAGAAATATGGTAAGCGCCCGTGGGCAGAACTTCTGCAACCGGCCATTGACCTGGCCATGAATGGGTTCACCATCTCAGAACGCGAAGCAACCTGGTTAAATGAGCTGCAAAAAGACCTTGAAACATATAACACCATCAAGCCGGATTTCTTAATGAGAGAAAACTGGAAAGCTGGTGACTCCATCAAATGGACCGACATGGGCCACACCCTCGAGCGCATCCGCGACCAGGGAAGGGCCGGCTTCTATGAAGGAAAAACGGCAGAAGACATTGTCGCTGAAATGAAACGTGGCAAAGGGCTTATCACCATCGAAGACCTAAAAAACTATCATTCAATCTGGCGCGAGCCGATCATCGCCAATTACAAAGACTACAAAATAATTGCGATGCCTCCTTCTTCGAGTGGTGGTGTCTGTGTCATTCAACTACTAAAGTCCATGGAACCATATCCCATTAAAAATTGGGGTTTCAATACGCCGAAAACGATTCATCATATGGTGGAAGCGGAGCGAAGGGTCTTTGCCGATCGTTCTAAATATCTTGGTGATCCGGAGTTTTTCAAAGTGCCCATCAGCCAACTGATCGATGACCAATACATCGATGATCGGATGACTTCATTTAACGCCGAGAAAGCAACACCAAGTACAGAAGTTCAACCAGGGAACATATCTGGTTATGAATCAGAAGAGACAACCCATTTCTCCATCGTGGATCCACAAGGCAACGCCGTGGCCGTAACCACCACGCTGAATGGCTGGTTCGGATCGAATGTGGTTGTGGCCGGCTCAGGATTTTTCCTCAACAATGAAATGGATGACTT
>JAYVRH010000645.1:0-3656 GCA_043776495.1 Cyclobacteriaceae bacterium | reverse complement strand
GTTGATGAGCAATGGAGCTATTTTCGATCAGTCAAGCTCTGCCACATTTAGCTTGAGTTCTTTGATTATCGGTTGGCGAATCGGCTTTCCCCTTCTTAACAAAGGGAGTAAGGCGACCCTATATATTCCTTCAGGCTATGCTTATGGCGTCAGAGGGGCCCCGCCCACCATCTCAGCAAATGCCAATTTAATTTTTACGATAGAATTGCTAGATGTAACGAATTAATTGATCCGAACCCTGAATCTTTGCTTTGCCACGAACAATCATCACAAACTGGAGGAGGTGATGGTTGTTCTCGGCGCGGCATTCCAGTTGCAAACACTTGAAGCTATTGGTTGCAAAGAAGAGCTACCAGAAACTCAGGATACCATCGCCGGCAATGCGCGGCAAAAGGCGCAATATGTTTGGGACCATTATAAAATTCCTTGCTTTGCGGATGATACCGGATTGGAAGTAGAGGCACTGAATGGTGCACCTGGAGTTTACTCTGCCCGCTATGCAGGACCACAGCGCAACAGCAAAGACAATTGCAACTTATTGTTAGAAAGGATGAGGGACATTCGTTATCGCGACGCACAGTTCCGCACGGTCATTTCGCTCATTCTTCCCAATGGTGAATGGTCTTTTGAGGGGATTGTGAGAGGAGTCATTACAAAACAGGCAAGGGGTGACGCTGGGTTCGGTTATGACCCCTTGTTTCAGCCGAAGGAAAGCACAAGGACTTTGGCGGAGATGACTATGGAAGAAAAGAACCAAATCAGCCACAGAGGGATCGCAGTGAAAAAGTTGGTAGAATTTCTTAAAACTCAATAAGAATCTTACCATTTTGTTTGCGACTTTGCGTCAATAACAAGGCGTTGAAGAGACCTTTTACGATTGGAATTACAGGAGGCAGCGGTTCTGGGAAAACATTTTTCCTGCAGCAACTAGCTGCTTGTTTCACGGAGGAGGAGCTTTGCCTTATTTCTCAAGATAACTATTACAAACCCCGCGACCAACAACCAGTCGATGAAAATGGCATAAAGAATTTCGACCTTCCGGGATCGATCGATCGTGATTCTTTCCGTGCCGACCTCTTGAAACTCAAAGCAGGTCAGGATGTGGTGAAGCAGGAATATACATTTAACAATGCTTCTGCGGAACCGAAAATGCTCTTGTTCAAGGCGGCACCAATCATTGTAGTAGAGGGATTATTCGCATTGTACTTTGAAGAGATTTCACAGGAACTTGACCTTAAGGTTTTTGTGGAAGCAAAAGATCACGTGAAATTAGGGCGCAGAATCAAGCGCGACCAGGCCGAACGCGGATACGACCTCGATGACGTCCTATACCGGTACCAACATCATGTGATGCCTGTTTATGAATCGCTCATTGAGCCGTTGAAATATAATTGCGATCTGGTCATCCCAAACAACCGGCATTTCGAAAAAGCATTGAAAGTGCTGGTCGGGTACCTCAAGACATTGACAGGAGCATGAAGCCTCTTGGTGATAATTAATTGATCAGGGGTAGTTAAATTGTTCCATGTCTCGCGGTTTTTTGATGTCTCATCAAAAATGTTGCGAACTAAAACCGCAATTCAATAAGCCAAGCGGTCCGAAGAGCTCTTACTTCGCTTATACCGAAATCATAACTTTTCATTTCATAGTGAGTGTGAAGATCGCAGTACCCGAGGCGGGACCGCGAAGACCCCCCTGTTCAGAGCAGTTCTCGTGCATCAGAATGCTCGCGTCCGCTAGACATGTCTTCGCGGTTTTTTGATGTCTCATCAAAAATACCGCGACCTTCAAACATAATTCAACGAGCTAAGCTGTCCGAACCACCCTCACTTCTCCTATACCGAAATCATGACTTTTCATTTCATAGTGAGTGTGAAGGTCGCGGTACCCGAGGCGGGACCGCGAAGACCCGCATTGGGTATCCGCTGCAGGCTGTTGCAAATCCTGCTTCAATTTTTACCTTTGTGTCCCTCAAAGTATGATAAATAAGGCGTTTTCAAGGAAATTGATGTTGGCTGCGGGTATTCTTGCCGCGGCGGTGATCCTTTGTTCCCAGGCTTTTCAAAAAGAAACTTCCTCATTTCTATCGAAAATAGAGAAGGACAAGAGTGAGAAATCTGCTGTACCAGAGAAGAAAGTCATTGTCGCAGCCCAGGCAGATGCTGTTACATCCAGCCAGGCAGTGGAAGTAGGCGATGCAAATCCATCTTTCATCCGTGAGATCATACTTGACGAAGATAGGGCTAAAGAGAAGCCCCTGATCGATAAGGCCATATTTTCAAATTTTCTTAGGACGCTGTTTCGCACTTTCATCTCGCCCCAGGCGCCCTGATTCTTTTCTGATTTCTTTTAACCAAAATTGATTACAAAGCCAACGGCTTTGTATCATCGTTTGGCCTTCAATTATAACCAACACCATTTAATAATTTTTTTATGCGTAACAAAGGAGTAGTAATAGTATTGACGTTTATCATCACCCTGTTGTGTTTGTATTACCTGTCTTTCACCTTCGTCTCTGGCAGGGTGCAGCAGGACGCCGTCCGGCATGCTACGGACAAGAAGGGTTCTTTGAGCCTGACCAAAAAACAAATCTACCTTGATTCATTGTGGAACCTTCCTGTTTACAATCTATTCGGGGTGGAGTACACCTATAAAGAAGTAAAAGAAAATGAACTCAGTCTTGGGCTTGACCTCCAGGGGGGTATGCACGTGGTGCTGGAAATTTCACCCGGTGAGATTATCAGGGGCTTAAGTGGCAATAGCCAGGACCCTGCCCTTCTCGCAGCTTTACAAATAGCTCGGGAGCAACAGAAAACAAGTGCTGAAAATTTTGCTGATCTATTTTACAATGCTTTCCATGGTGCGAACCCTGATCGGAGCCTCGCTTCTCTTTTTGCTTCCACGGCGAATCGGGGGCGTGTGAGTCTTTCCGATACAGACAATGCTGTTTTGAAATTCCTCAACGATGAAATTGAGAATGCCATTGATCGATCATTTACCATCTTAAATACAAGGATCAATCAATTCGGCACCTCAGAGGCCAAAGTACAACGCCTTCAGCAATCCGGACGTATTCAAATTGAAATTCCAGGGGCCGACAATCCTCAACGTGTCCGTAAATTATTGCAAGGAGTTGCTCGATTGGAGTTTTGGGAAATAATAGAGTTCAATGATCCCCAACTAAACCAGGCGTTGGTGGGAATTAACCAGATGCTCTTGAAAGAACAGAACGCGAAAATTGCAGAAGCGAAACCTGCTGTTACCGATCTAAAAAAGCAATCAGGTGCTAAAACCGACACGTCCAAGTCTGCGCTCGAAGAGCAGCTGAGCAAGGCAGCCAATGACTCCACTGGCAACTCACTTGATTCATTGACCAAGTTGAGTATGTCCCCACTATTTGCCTTGAGTAACCAGGGTGTTCCATTTTTGTATGATATAAAGGATACAGCGACCATCAACCGACTGTTGAAGCGGGAAGATGTGCGTACGCTTATTCCCCGAACAATCGGTTGGTGCTGGGATGTAAAATCCGAGCCAGACCTCACACCCGGAGTGAGTGATCTCCGCCTTAACTTTATTAACCTTGGTAGAACTGGGAAGCCGCTGTTGTCAGGAGAGGTGATCAATGATGCGCGCCTGGACTATGATCAGTTTGC
>JAYVRH010000644.1:0-12838 GCA_043776495.1 Cyclobacteriaceae bacterium | reverse complement strand
ATTCAGTTTTTGGCCAGGTAGAACCGCAAAAGTCTTTTCGATAAGGGTCTGGGCATTTAGAGCGTGACTTACTGTAAACAGGATGAGTAGTATTAACTTCATGATTCAGTTGTTGTTTGTTTGTTGAAGGTTGGCCATGATTTGTCAAGACCAACCTTCAATAAGTGGGCTCACTTCTTTCTCAGATAGATATTATTATGTGTTGAAGACAAGGTTATGTCCAACCCACCACCATTGATCTTGCCGTTTACCTTATTTGAACCGTACTTCACCCAGTCGCTTTTGGGTTCAATTTCTAGCTTAAAGGCCGGGTCAACAAAGATTTCTCCCCAACTGGTGCTCATGTTCATGGTCACTTTTAGGGATGCAGGGATGGTCACATCGACCAGTCCATGAGTCGAGGAAAGTAAAATGGGACTCTTGATGCCAGCACTGAAGTCGGCTTCGATCTCACCGTGTACGGTTTTGATGTTGAGCGGACCGGTTACATTATTAAGGTGCACGCCATTGTGAACGGTGGAGGTCTCAATTTCGCCTTCTACGTTTTTGAAAGTAACGTCACTGCCGTGTGGAGAAGAATGATCGTAATAGATGCTTACTCCTTTAGGTACCATGATTTTCACCCGTGGACCATCCATTTTTTTTAATTGGTACACTTCATACGTGGTGCCCTTGTCCTGAACAGCGAGCCCGATGCCGGTGTTGTCTTCAAGACCCATGCTGCTGACGGCACGCAATCCATCCGCACGATGATCTTTTTCCCGCGATCCGTCCGCCGAAGAGAAAATGATCTCATTTCCGCTGGTGCCTTCAATGGACACCCGATCAACTCCCTTGATGATCAACTTCCCCGTACTTTTTGCAAGTTTATACTCCTGGGCATGCAGCACACTCATTGCCATCAACGCCATTGCCATTGTCAAAATCTTTTTTTTCATTTGTTTCTGTTTTAAAAATTCCTTTTAAGTTTTTATTAATGAGATCGCGATTTCATTTCATTTTTTTCTGAGATACACTTTGCCGTAATTACAATTGAGATCGATGTCTATCCCTCCACCGTTGATTTTTCCAGTCACCCGATCACTGTACCGGACCATGTCGCCCTGGCGATCAATTTCAATTTTGAAATCAGGCGCGATATAAATTTCGCCGTAAGAAGTACTGAGCTTCAGGTTTGCTTTTGTCATTACGGGGAGCGTTACATCGACAAATCCATATACTGAAACAATCGAGATTGGGCCTTTGCTATTAGAATCAAAGGTTGCCTCCACATGTCCGTAGATTGTTTTTACTGTTAATGGCCCTGAGCAATTCTCGAGCTCGATGCTATTGTACTGTGCGGAGATCTCGATTTCGTTTTCCACATTCTTAAAAAGCGCCTCACCACCATATTGTGATTCGTGGGAGAAAGAAATGATGATTCCTTTGGGCACAAGAATTTTTATTTTCGGCGAGTTCATTTTTTTTAGCTGGTGTACAATCACAACACCACCTTTGTCCTCCACATTGATTCCAAGGCCGGTGTTGTCATCCAATCCCAGGCTATTGATTTCTTTTAACCCCTCGGCTCGCTCGTCTTTCTCTTTCTCGTGGTCGTTGGAGGTGAATATGATTTCGCTACCGGCATGTCCTTCCACTGCTACCCGGCCAAGATTAATCTCCAAACGACCTGTGGTTTTGGATAGTTTAAACTCTTGAGCTTTTATTCCGGCGGAGATCGATAGTAATAAAGTAATAATGATGATGTTCTTGTTTTTCATTTCAATTCGTTTGTTTTTCTGTTCTCCTCACGCACCCTTATGAAAGCTTCAGCAATCCTGAGTAGGCTTCATCTTTCACTGCTTTCATGGTTTCATTGTCTTCAATAATCCGTTCCAGATCTTTTGTCGCCCCTTTCTCCTTCATCCGCACCATCAGTTGTATGAGGGCAATCTGGACGACCGGGTCTTTTTGTATGGATAACGCCTGGATCAGTTCTTTCCTGACCAGTGGCTCCTCGCGGAATTTGCTCAGGGCATCCAGGGCAGCGAGCCTCACATTGGTGTTGGGATCTTCATTCATCATTTTTGACAGCACCTTGACCACTTCGTCATCCGCTTTATCAATCCTTAGCGCCACGTTTACTCCTTGTATTCGCTGGCTTGCCGACTGTTGATTGTCCATCATGACCAGCATCATCTGTTTCGTGGTCTGCACTTCCTTCTTCAGTGCCAGCAGTTCATCTTCACGCTGTTGATTTTTGTTGATCCAATATCCAATTCCGATGCCCGCCATGACCAACACCACACCGGCTGCCATACGATATACCATTGGCTGGAATAGGGAAATGTTTCTGGAAGACTTTTGTTTTGATATTTCTTCCCGTAGATGCTTATCAAAAGAAGCTCTTAGTTGTGAACCAGGTTCGAGCTTTTCAGACTTTTCCATTACATTCATCACTTCACGCAGCTGTTCATAGAGTTGATAGGCTTTTTTATTCTGAGCAAGCTCCCGTTCAACGATGGCCTTGTTGGCTTCACTTAGCATACCATCGATGTAATCAATCAGCATCTCTTCCAATTTTTCCTTGTCCATGGTCTACAGTTTTTCAAGTTCGAAATAATGATCTCTTAATTTGGCAATCGCCCGGTGCACTTTTACTTTGATGTTGGCCACGGAGGTCTCCATCATTTCCGCCACTGCCTCATATTTCATTTGCTGAAACCTTGTCAGCACTAGCAATTCCCGTTGTTCTTCAGTGAGCAGCGCCATGGAGCGGTGGAGAATTTTTTCTCTTTCGTGTTGCTCGGCTCCTTCTTCACTGTCCATTACATTGTCGCTCATTTTTTCCACATCTATGAAGTCTGACTTCCGGTTTTTGTGTGCCTGATAATGGTCCGAGAAAACATTGCGTGCCACCTGGTAGATCCACGACAGAAACTTGTTTCCTTCCCGGTAGCTGTTCCGGTACTTTATCATCCGGAGGAAAACGTTTTGCGTCAGGTCTTCCGCCAGTTGACGGTCCATGGTCATGCGGGCCAGAAAATTGAAAATCCGCTTATGATACCGGTCAAACAGAACAGAAGCCTGTTGAAGATCACCGCTTTTTACGGCCTCCATAATCTGCTCGTCTGTAATCAATTCGCTCGGTTTTGTCAAAATTCGTGTTGGTTACCGGGTGGGTGGTGAAAGGTTACAAAGGAAAGTTAAAGGATTCTGCCTTGCGACGCGGTCTAAGCTAAAAACTTGAAGGTCATGGTGATTGAGAAGAGGAATGAGTAGGTGCATACCGCGATCTCGCAGAGTCCCGATGCTGTCGATGCGGAGACTCTGCCAAGGAGTGCGGCGGAGTCTCTCAAAAAAAACCAACGCGAAGACTCTTCCCTTTGTTGGTTTTCCACCC
Organism: Cyclobacteriaceae bacterium; assembly: GCA_043776495.1. Classification (GTDB taxonomy): domain Bacteria; phylum Bacteroidota; class Bacteroidia; order Cytophagales; family Cyclobacteriaceae; genus ELB16-189. Next base: position 9,456 of record JAYVRH010000644.1, on the reverse strand, counting down.
CAGGTTCGAAGTTCAATGCAGAAGCATTTTTAACCTTGAAAGAATTCAAAATTTGAAACATCCAACGATCCAACCTTTGCCCGGCAGACAGACACCAACAACACATGAACAAGATTTAACAAATGTTTCATTCTTCCTGGCAAAAGTTTGCGGTTTTTGTTGGTGACTGTCATGCCGTTCCGAAACCAAATCTACCAAAATGACTAGATTTTTATTTCATAAGTTAGCTGAGCAGAACACCAACAAAGGAGAGTTAGGGAATGAAGTTGGGCTCACTTTAATAGAACATTTTGTCGTTGCATTGCATGTAAAGCTCATTGTAATTGGTTTAGCGTGTTCAGCGCCTATTACTTTCTACGTAATGAACCAATGGTTGAGTGATTTTGCTTATAAGATCACCATAGGGCCTGCTATCTTCCTGATCGGATTGGCGCTCACATTTTTCATTGCCATCATTACCGTGGGTTATAGATCCTTGCGCGCTGCTACTGTTAACCCGGTGGATTCGTTGAGGAGTGAGTAATAAAAAATCTTGAATGTCCAACGCCGAACGATGAATTTCGAAAATGGTCCACTTCAAGATTGGTGATTCGGCATTTGATGTTCAAGATCTATGCCTTCTGAAAATTTTAACGCCTCAACCCACAATCAACTTCATACCTGGTTCAAGCCTATTGCTTTTAAGATTATTTAAAGTCTTGATTTTCTCAATCGTCACCCCCTGGAACTTTCTGGAAATGTCCCACAGGGTATCACCTGGTTGAACGATGTATGTGTTGGTATCAGTTGATGCCGTAGACAATGGCGTTGGGACCGGCTTCACAACTTGCGTCACTCTTTGAGAGGGAATTACCCAGATGTTCAATCGCTGACCCGTGCGGATCATGTTGCCTTTTAACTTGTTCCATTTACGCAAGTCATCCATCCGAACGCGATAACGGTGGGCAATTAGGCCAAGTGCATCACCATTCTTTACAGAATAAACAATCAACTCACGACCATAGGTATTACCAACTTCATTTTTTGCCAACGTCTCTATTTGTTTCCGGCCTGATGTTGCTGAAGAGTCGAGAATGGCTTTTCGGTTTTTTTCGAGCTCGACTTTGGAGGCATGTGGCAATTTCAACACGAAGGTTTTTCCATTTTCTGGAATGGCATTATGTCGAACGGAAGGATTTAACTCAAGTAACTCTTCGGTACAAGTGCCAGTCAGATTCGCAAACGTATCAAGGTGAAGAAATTTCTTTACCAGCAGCGTATCGTGTGGGATGACCCTTTCCAGTGCAGTTTCAGTCATATTGTGCTCCTCTGCGTAATTCATAGCATATATGATGGCTACGAATTGAGGCACATAAGATCGGGTCTCGCGTGGCAGGTAGTTATAAATTTCCCAGAAAGTTTTTTTATATCCGGATCGGCGAATGGCGCGCTTCACAGTGCCAGGGCCTGAGTTATATGCAGCCAGTGCCAGTTCCCAATTGTGAAACATTGAATATAACTGACGCAGGTATCGACACGCGGCTTGAGTGGATTTTTCAGGATCCATTCGATCGTCAAAATAAGAGTCGTGCTGCAGATCGAAGTAACGGCCCGTATAAGACATGAATTGCCAGAGGCCCACTGCACTTGCCCTTGATACCGCCCGCGGATTCAGTCCTGATTCAATGATGGATAAATATTTTAACTCCTCCGGCAGATTGTATTTTGCCAATTGTTCTTCAAACAATGGAAAATAGATGTCTTTTCTTCTTAACATCAGTCGGGTGTATTCGCGATTGCGAATGGTGAAGAAGTTAATGAAGCCGTGAATGTTGCTGGTGTAGTTAAGAGGAATGGTTTGCTGCAGGCAAGCGAGGCGGTCAGCAACCAATTCCGGTGTTTCCTCAGCCGGGACGTATTCGTACTCTATCGGCAGAGCAAAAAGCGATGGATCTGATAACGAGTCAATGGCAAGCATGTCTGATTCCACTTCTTCTGCAAGAGAGTCAGGAGGAGCAGGAACTTGCGCCATCGCACCGATCCCCATCAAAAAAAACAGCCAACTTATTAACCAACTTCTCATGATAGATCCTATGTCTTAACTATAAAAGTATAATTTTTCCCAGTAAAATTTATTCCTTGGTTAACAGCTTTGCCAATTGCAAAAGTTTGGACTCTTCAAAGTCATCAGCAATGGCCTGGAGTCCTATCGGCAGGCCCTTTTTATCTTTCCCATATGGGAAGGAAATCGCAGGGACCCCAGCCACATTCGCCTGGACAGAGAATAAATCAGCCAGGTACATTTCTAATGGATTGTCAGTATGTGTGCCCAACTTGAAGGCGGTTGTGGGAGCGGTTGGCATTAGCATGAAATCGTATTTCTGAAAGACCGCTTTTGTTTTCTCACGGATGATCCTTCTTACTTTCTGAGCTTTTGTATAGTAGGCATCGTAATAGCTTGAACTCAACACAAAAGTTCCTAGCAATATTCTTCTTTGAACCTCCTTGCCAAAGGCTTCGCTTCGGGTTTTTTTATACAACGATTGCAAGTCGGTTGTATCAGGGCTACGATGGCCATACCGCACCCCATCATAACGTGAAAGATTGGAACTGGCTTCAGCGGTGGCCAAAATGTAGTAAGTAGGCAAGATATATTCCAGCAATGGAAAATCAATTGCCTCTACCATGTGACCTTGTAATTTTAGTTCTGTGATCGCTTCTCGAATCGAATCTTTAATTTCTGGTTGTAATGCCTCTGATTCAACTGTGTCGCGGATGTAGGAGACTCTGAACTTCGTGGTTGGCGCTAATGCTGAGGAATATTCAGGTACTGATTTCCTTGAAACAGTGCTATCGTATTCATCTGCTCCCGAGATTACACTCAGCACCAACGCGATGTCTTCCACGTTCTTTGAAAAAACTCCGATGCAGTCAAAGGAGGATCCGTAAGCTACCAAACCATAACGAGAGATGCGCGAGTAAGTAGGTTTCAATCCCACTACTCCGCAGAATGCAGCAGGCTGACGTACGGAGCCTCCGGTGTCAGAGCCAAGCGAAACCTGACACATATCAGCAGCCACTGCCACTGCAGAGCCACCCGATGATCCACCTGGGACGCGTGTGTTGTCAATTGGATTCAGGACAGGACCAAAGGACGAATTTTCATTGGAGGAACCCATGGCAAACTCATCGCAATTCTGTCGTCCGATAATGATTGCATCTTGATCAAGCAGGCGCTGGACTGCGGTGGCATTAAATTGAGAAACGAAATTCTGGAGGATTTTACTTCCGGCCTGCAATGGGTGGTCATTATAAGAAAGAACATCCTTTAGGCCGATGACCATGCCAGCCAATTTGCCAGCTTTTCCAATTTTTATTTTTTTATCTATCTCAGCTGCCTGTGCCAGGGCTTCCTCCTTGTAAACACTGAGGAATGCATTCAGATGAGATTTTTCCTGGATGTTGAAAAGGTGAAACAGCACCCTGTCGACACAAGAAATCTTGCCAGTGCGAAGGTTGCTCTGAATTTCTGAAAAGCTAAAATGGGTTTTCAAAAGGATTACTTGCCGTCATCAAGCCGGCCTGCCTGCTTGCCGGCATCTTCCACTTCTTTCTTCACATCCGTCATGGCTTCTTTGAATTCTTTTACTCCTTTACCAAGACCCTTCATGAATTCAGGAATTTTTTTGGCACCGAAAAATACCAATACAAATATTCCAATGAGCAAGATTTCCTGGAAACCAACGCCACCTAAGAACAAAAGAACCGCTTTCATAATTTTATCTTTATAATATCAAAATTAGATTAAAATTTTGAATTTCTTCCACCGCTTATGTATCAAAAAGCATCGAAAATGGGCAGAAATCAATCTCTCAGCCAGGTTAGTGGGTCAAGGGCAAGCGTATTCTTCCTGATTTGAAACCGCAATTCTGATATTCCTTCGCTGTTTACTAGGACGCGTCCAATCTCCTGGTTGGTCATCACTTTCTGGGCCTTCTTCACGAACACGTCTTTGAGGCCGGAATAGACTGTAAAATATTCTCCATGACTCACAATCACAGTACTTCCGAGGGTTGGAATAAATGCGACTGCCCGCACTTCCCCAGAGAATATTGACTTGACTTTTTCACTTTGAGCGGTCTGGATATTGATGCCGTCGTTCTGCAGGACGATCCCCTTTAGCACCGGATGGTTTTGGCGGCCAAATTTTTGGGAAATAAATCCTGCGGCAGGCCATGGAAATTTATTTCTATTCTCTTCAAAGGAAGTGGATAGCGTGTTGGCATTTTCTGCTGCCTTGGCTGCAGCTTTTGTCCTGTTTTTTGCAGCTGCTGCCTCGCGTGCTTCGCGAGCAGCGCGCTCCATTTCCTCGCGGATGATATCATTAATGACCTTGTCTAATTTTGCAACTGCCCGCTTTGTTTCCTCAAGGTCTTTTTTCAAAAGTTTTGCTTCTTTTTCCAATGACGCGACAACCGTGTTTTGTTTTTTCTTTAACCCATCGAGGTTATTTCTTTCGGACAATTCCTCGCTCAACAATTTATTCTTGTCGTCTTTCTTACCTTCAATGACCAGAACTTGTTCTGCCAGCTGTTCCTGTACCTTTTTGATCACCGCCGCCTGTTGCCTGCGAGCAGTACTATACTGCTCCATGTATTTCATTCGCATGGCCAATTGATCAAAAGTTGCGGATGAAAAAACGAACATCAACTTGGAGACGCCGCCGCTCGTTTTCTGGGAGGAAAAAACCATGGAGCCATATTCCTCTTTTAATCGACTGAGGTCTTGCTGAAGTGCCTTAAGTATTTCATTATTCTCCCCAATGTCAAGATCCATCAATTCAATTTCTGATTGGATTGAAAGAATAAGTGCCTCTTGTTGACGGATGCGTTGCTTAATGGCTGACAGTTCACCCAGAGAGCTTTTTTTCTGCTGTTCGGTCTCTTTAATTATTTTTTCTGTCTCCTTGATCTTATCAAGGTTCTGCTGTTTTTCTTTTTGAAGTTGTGTTTTATTGCGTTGGCCCTGGGCGGTGCTGACCCAAAGAGCAAAGATCAAAACGAAAAAAAAATAGCATTTACCTGCGGTCATATTTCCGTGGGATATTAAACGGAAACTTCAATTCTTTGTCCCCCACTTCTGCTTTGCTATACTCCAGGGTGATGGTGGTGTTGAGAAGACCTTTCGGGGTTTTGTAAAAAATACTAATGATGCCATGAAAGGGATAGATCTTATCACCGACCGGTTGAAAATTTGAATAGTTCACAGTAATTGCATTATTGGTGCTTTCTTCTTTCATTTCAACCTTTTCAAGCTTTCGGCTGGCAGCGTTGATATAGTTTTTGACTTGCACTGTGTTTCGTTTTTGCTCTAATATATTGAAACTTGGACCTTGGGTTATTTTGTCGTTGTCATTGCGCGGTGAAATCAGGTTGCCCAATATGGCTGATTGAATGGTGCTATAATTAATTTCAAAATTGAACCGACTGGATAGCTCCTTGTAGTCAAAAACGTAATACTCTTTGTCAACAGTACTGATAATGGTAATTGAATCCCGGTTAATGAGGGCTTTTCCTCCTTGTACTCCAATGACCGAGAAATTCATCCAGATCACGCTGTCCTTTCGGATTCTAATGTTTGCTTTTACGTCCCGCTCCTTTTTATCATCCTGAAAAACCATGCGGGCTTTGCCGTGAAAGTATTCAAAGTCAATTTCCTGAATTTCAAGGGTTGGGGGCGGGGGGATGGCGGGCACAATTTTTTTACTACAGGAGGCTATTAGTAAAACAAGAGCGCAAAAAACTGGAACTGGGTATCTCATAAGGGGCTAAGGTAAGGCTTGCAATCAAAACTTAATAGCCCTCATAAGGCATTAATAAAGTCGGCGATTGGCAATCTTTTTGTCAATGATGTCGTGTTGGGTAGTGAGAGATCTGGCTTTTTCCCATTGTTTGACTGCTCCTTCCACATCACCTAATTGGAACAAAATGTCTCCATAGTGTTCAAAATGGGTGGAAGTGACACCTGGCTGAGTGAGGGCACGCTCAATGGTTTTCCTGGCTTCCTTGTATTTCTCCCGCATGTAAAGCACCCATGCGTAAGTATCCAAAAAAGAAGCATTTGCTGGCTGATTTTTAACAGTCTGTGCGGACATTCGCTCGGCCTTTTCAAGGTTTTCTTTCCGTAAGGCGAGGTAGTAACTGTAATTATTAAGGACGTAATCGTTGTTTGGATTGAACGTCAAGGCATCATCGTAGGCCTTGTCGGACTTGGCATAATCCTTCATGCCGTTGTAAGCATCTCCCAGCATGCTGTTAATGTCACTGATCAGGGCAGGATTTCCTGAAGAAAGTTTTTTTGCTTGTTCCAATGAAGAAGTAGCCTCACGGAAATGTCCTTTTCGGATATGGCCATAACCATTAAAGTAATAAAGCATGGCCTGGTTGGGAAAGATTTCCAGTCCCTGTTCAGAATAGAAAATGAGGCTGTCGAACTTATTACCTTCAGATTCAAGTGACAACAAATTCTGCCATGCTTCGAAACTAGCTGAGCCGTGTTGGATGGCGTAGATGAATTCTCTTTCGGCTTCTTCATTGCGCTTGAGCGTCAGAAAGAGATCTCCTCCAACAATATGAACGTTCAGTTCATCTGGGTTATTCTTCCTTAATTGATCATACAGGCCTAATACAAAAGCCTCAAGTTGGGGATCCGAAAGATTTTTTGCCCGATTTTGACCCAATTCAACATTGTAAGTTCCTATTACAAGAATTTTTGAACTGACATCGATGGATGGGTCATCAAAAGCTTTTTTGAGAATTTCCCTTGCCTTCATTTCCTGATTGCCCTCGCGGTAAAACCCTGCCAGTAAAATCTTAGCCGTTCCTGCTTCAGGGTGGGTAGAACAAAATTTTTCCAGGGCCTCAATAGCCTTTTTCAACTGGCCTTTTTTTGAAAGTGTTTCAGCAAAGCCCATCGCATAGCGCTCATCGTCGGGGTTGGCTGCCAAAAGCTTTTCACCTTCCACAAGGGCTTCGTTCACTTTTCCCAGCTCGAGATATATTTTTTGTTTCTGTAAGGAGGAAGTTTCATTGATGCCCAGCAGGCCTTCTGCCCGGTTGTACACCTTAATTGCCTCTTCAGGCTTCTTGTCATACTGATAAATCGCTGCCAATTCAAAAAGATATTCTTCCGTCCCTTTCACTTCTTTCATCATGTTTTCAAGCGCTTGTTCAGACTTCGTGAAATTATTCAAGGCGGTATAAATGTTAGAGGCAAGGAGATAGAAATATTTGTTCTTCTTTTCCAATCGGATTGCATTTTCAATGCTGAAGGATGCGCGTTCGAGATCGTCCTCTTTGTTGCTCTTAGAAAGTATTTCAGCAATTTTGTAGTGAACGGTGGGGTTTTCCGGATTTAATTCTACGACACGCTGAAAAAAGAGAAGGGCTTTTGTGTAGTCTTCCAGGATGAAATATTTTTCTCCTTCTGTAAAGAAGAATTCTGCTTCCCGTAGTCGCATTTCGCTGGGTTGGGCATCAGATGATTTTTTTCTTTTTTCCCTTTGTGCGTAAGAAGCCGGCACAAGGATTATCCAAAATGCAAGGAAAACAAATAGGAGCTTAGTTAAGATGGATTTTTTCACAGAATTGAGCTGTAATCGCCAAGACTTGCATCTGAAGTCTGCCCTTCAAAATTAACGAAATTTCCAAACATTGAGTTTTCAATCCTGGCTTTTGTAATCAAACAGTTCTTTTGAATAATGGTGTTGGACACGGTTGAATTCTTAATAACCGTCGATTCTCCTACAGATACAAAAGGTCCGATGGTTGAGTTCTCAATAACCACATTGTCACCTAGAAAAACAGGTGGGAGAATGGTTGAATTAATGGTTTTCACTAAAGGGGAAATCAGCTTTTCGTCTTTGATAAACGTAAGGTAGCGTTGGTTTGTTTGCACCATATTGTCTTTGTTTCCGCAGTCGAGCCATTCTGTTACCTGGCCAGGCACAAACTTCGCACCTTTGCGTTTCATATTTTCCAGGGCGGTGGTAAATTGATATTCCCCCTTTTCCTTAATGTCATGATCCAGCAAATACTGCATTTCATTTTTTAGGAACTCCCCGTCTCTAAAGAAATAGATACCAATGATGGCAAGATCAGATACAAACATCGCCGGTTTTTCTACCAGGTCGGTGATCGTGCCGGTGGCATCTAACTTCACCACACCAAATTGCGATGGGTCTTTTACTTTCTGAACCCAAATGATCCCATCCTTTGCTGTGTCGAGTTTGAAGTCGGCCCGAAAGAGGGTATCAGCAAAGGCAACAATTATTTTTCCTTTCAATATTTCCCGTGCAAAAAGGACAGCATGAGAAATTCCCATGGCCTTTTCCTGATAATAAATCTTGCCCTCGGCCCCTACGGCCTTTGCAACAGATTTGAGATCGGCTTCCACTTGTTTTCCGAAAGAGGGATGGATGATGAAACCTATGTTCTCAATATTTTCAGGACATACCTTGGCGATGTCCTCCACCAGTCGGTGAACAATCGGTTTTCCGGCGATGGGAAGAAGCGGTTTCGCCGTTGTGAGGGTGTGGGGCCGAAGCCGCTTCCCCAGTCCTGCCATCGGGATGATAATATTCATAGCCGGGAGTTTTAAACAAGTTATTAAAATTTAATCAACAGGGCTTTCCCAATACTTTCTTTCGCGCCAATAAGCAACAGCAGCAAAAAAGAGCATAAGTGAAAAATGAAAGGCGATTGATAGAGTAAAATTAAAAATGGTGAGAAGTTGAGAAAGTTGAATCAGAAGCAAAGCAAAAAGCAGATAACTAATTCCCGCTAAGATCCGGTAGGGGATAGGAAAATATCTTTGGCCCAGCCCATAACATGCAATGGCCATCGTAAGATAACAAAGTAAGGTAGCCCAACTGCTTCCAACATATCCGAATCTTGGTATAAAGAGGAAGTTTAAAACGATGGTCAGCAGGGCCCCACCAGCGGTGATCAATGTGCCGTAAAATGTTTTGTCCGTAAGCTTGAACCAGACAGAGAAATTATAATACATGCCGAGAAACATATATCCGATCAAAAGGATTGGTACGATGCTGAGGCCTTCCCAATACGCTTCATCCAGGATGTATTTCAGTATGTCCAGGTTGATTACAACGGCTAAGAGGATGAAGCAACACACGATGGTAAAGTAGTGATGCGCTTTCGCGAAAAGTGCAGGAGAGTTTTTATTGTTAGCGTTTGAAAAGAAGAAAGGTTCTGCGGCGAACCTGAAAGCCTGGACGGCAAGACTCATGATCACTGAATAGCGAAAGCAGGCTCCAAAGACACCCAAGGCATATTCCGAGCTTTTCCCCGGATAGAAATTTTCCGGGAGCCATCGTTCCAGGGTAGTCCTTGAAAACATTTCATTCGTCATGCCCGCAAGGCCGGTGAGCATGATCGGAAAGGCGTACGGAAACATTGC
>JAYVRH010000643.1:0-3670 GCA_043776495.1 Cyclobacteriaceae bacterium | reverse complement strand
GAACGGACTTGCGAAACCAAGAATTCAGTATTATCAGGGTCTTCAGACTTGAAAATTGACAGAGACAAGCCTCTGCCGGGCAACGGGCGGAACGCTCAAGACTCAACAGCCGCGTTCTTCTTTTTTGCCTGTAGTAGAGGAGTTACATTAGCATCTGAGTTAGCAACGCGAATACCTTTGGTAAATAGAGATTCATGATGAAATATTTGTTCCTTTTCCTGCTGTATTTGTTGCCATCATGTTCCGATAAAAAAGGTAAGGAGATATTAAAGTTTTGGACAGCCTCGGCTCCCGCAAGAAACGAATACACCCTGATCAATCGCGAAGGTGCTACGGTCCTTCCAAACGGAAGAATCATCACACCCACTGGAAAACAGATTACGGTCGCTCCACATCCCTTTGGACTGACCATGAGTCCTGACGGAAAAACAATTATCACGGCCAATTCCGGCGTGGGACCTTTTTCCATATCGGTGATCAAGGATTTCAATAGCGCATCACCAACGGTGAGGCAAATTCCCGAAGGCATCAGTCAGGAAGAAGGTTTGTTGGAAGCAACCTTCATGGGCTTGGCCGTATCTCCCGATAATAAGAAAGTTTATGTGGCAGGAGGACAACAGAACCGGATCTACATTTTTGATCTGAACAGCGGTAAAAAGTTAGGTGAAATCAGCTGCAACAAATCTTTTGACGGAACTGACTACAGCGATGGATACATCGGTGATATGGTCTTGAGCAAGGATGGATCCCGACTGTATGCACTTGATCAGATTGGATTTCGAATGATGGTCGTTGATACAAAGACAAGTAAGGTAATTCAGAATCTTAAAACAGGAAGATATCCATTCGGCATTGCACTTTCGCCCGACAACCAGACAGTCTACGTTGCCAATGTAGGAATGTTTGCATACAGCTACCTGAATAGCGTCGATAAGAGCAGGCTGAAAGAGACTGCTGCAAAATTTCCTACATCAGCTTATGGATCAGAGGAAATGAAAGAAGGCGTGAAAAATGACACCATTGAATTTGAAGGCTTGGGCGAACCGAATGCCCCGGAATCTTTTTCTGTCTGGAGTTTTAATGTTGGCAAAGCGATTCCGGAAATTGTTGCAAAAGTAAAGACCGGAATTTTAGTGGGAGAGGACATAGAGGGCATCAGCGCCGTCGGAGGATCGAGTCCAAATTCCATGGTGGCGACGGATGAATTTGTTTATGTGAGCAATGGCAACAACGACAATATTTCTGTCATCGACACAAAAGAAAACAGGGTCGTAGGAAGCATCAACCTTAGACTAGATGAACGACTGGGAAACCTGAGAGGAATGATTCCCTTCGGCCTTGCCATTTCACCGGATCAAAAAACACTTTATGTTGCTGAAGCAGGGATAAACGCAGTGGGGGTAATCGATCTAACATCCAAAAGGGTCATGGGCCATATTCCTACCGGCTGGTTTCCCTCCAAGTTAAAAGTGACGCCCGATGGAAGGCAACTAATCGTTTCCAATGCCAAGGGTTACGGCAGCGGCCCGAATGGTGGAAAGAACTTCAAGCCACCGCATGATCAACCATCTTCAAGCTTTATCGGTGCCCTGATGTTGGGAACCGTTTCCGTGATTGATATTCCATCCGGGCAGGAATTGGATAGACTTTCTGAAACAGTGCTGACAAACAATTTTAATTTCAAAGAATTGTCTTCCAAGGAAAATGAAAATCCTATTCCTGTTTTTCCTAAGGCAAAGGAATCTCCCATTAAATACATCGTATTTATCTCCAAGGAAAACAGAACGTACGACGAAATTTTCGGGCAACAAAAGAACGGGAAAGGAGATTCTACACTGGCGCGCTATGCAAGAAATGCAACGTTTACTAACCGTGATCAAACAATGAAAGTGGAAGATGCGACGGTCATGCCCAATCACCTGACATTGGCTGAACAGTTTACCATCAGCGACAATTTTTATGTAGATGCGGATGTTTCTGCTGATGGGCATGTGTGGTTGACCAATACCTATCCCAACCAATGGATGGAAACGCATCATCCGGCATCTTATGGTGGGAAAAGAGAAAACAAGCCTGAATCAACGGCTCCTGGTAAGTTTGGAATGACTGGTGCTGCCGGAGCTATCTTTCCCGAAAGTTATAATCAGGATGGTTCCATGTGGGAGCATCTTGAAAGGCACGGTAAAGAGTTTTACAACTTCGGCTTTGGAGTAGAGTTTGATGGAGGGAGTATTGCAGACTCAACGTTCAAATATGGAGGCGTTCGTTACTTGGTGAACTACCCATTGCCCGGACCGCTCTACAACCGTACCTCCAGGATGTTCCCGACATTCAATATGGCTATCCCCGACCAGTTCCGAGCAGATGTATTTATCAAGGAGATCAATGAGAAGTACATTAAATCCGGAGTTGAACTTCCTTCTGTGTTGACGTTGCAATTGCTAAATGATCACGGCGCCGGTGAAAGGCCAAAGGCAGGGTTTCCGTTCAAGGAGAGTTATATGGCTGACAACGATTTGGCCCTTGGCCGGGTGGTGGAATATCTGAGTCATCTCCCTCAATGGAAAGAGATGATGATCATTGTCACAGAAGATGATGCCCAGGGTGGTCGCGATCACATTGACGCACACCGGAGTCTATTGATGGTGATATCTCCTTATGCCAAAAAGAACTACAGCAGTCATGTCCATCTTAGTTTTGGATCCATCTTCAAAACTTTCTGGCATGTGCTGGCGATGCCTTATCTCAATCAGTACGACTTTGGAGTGAATGATCTTGCGGATTGTTTTAATTCAAAGCCGGATTTTTCACCATATGATGCACAATCCGTGGATCCCAGGATTTTTGACCCTCAGAAGGCTTTGATGCCACTGGACGAAAATTTTGATTGGGAGGCTGCACGCAACTCACCAAAACTTGACGACCCTGGTGATATGAAAAAGGAAAGTAAGGACGATGGAAGGAAGAGAGTGAATCACTAACCTTCCCGCTACTTTCAGATGATCATGCCACAACTTCTGCCTTGACCTTGTCGCTAATCAATTTCTTCTTGCCCTTCGCTTTGCCTTTGCTCTTTTTTGGTTTGACATCCTTCAAATCGCGTTTGACTTTATTGGCAATTTTCTTCGAAGCTCTTTTTACAACCTTGGAGGTCTTTTTGGACGGACCTTCCTTTTCAAATTGAATGATGGCCTGATTTAGGGAGTCCTGAATTTTAGACCGAATTTCTTTTTTTGTGATCCCTTTTTCCTTTTCTGCTTTCATAAATAAAGTCTCTTTTTCCTAAAGCTATAAATGTTAATCAGATGTTAAACCACTTAACAATAAATTAATATTGTATTGTGAAAATGGTTGATTTCAGGCTGAGATCGATCTTTTTTTTGATTTTAGGCTTCTGGAGAAACAAATTAGCATACCCGACCATTTCGCTCACCTCTGCCGTGGTTTCACTTTAGCCAGCCGTTCATTTTGTACCAATCGGCGGTTTCCTTCAGTCCTGCTTCCAGAGAATATTCTGGTGAAATGGAGAGCGCTTTCCAGAGGTGACTGCTATCGCATCGCCAGTTGGAACTGCTTAGTTCATCAAATTTTTCAAGGTTGAGGAAAGGATGTTTTCCAAAGAGTTGTTGGACTTTTTCGGATGCAGCGATCAACGCCCTAAGCGGGGCGA
>JAYVRH010000642.1:0-12907 GCA_043776495.1 Cyclobacteriaceae bacterium | reverse complement strand
TTGCAACATTTTTGAGTATGTCAGCATATTGGGGATTGTCCTTTCCCAGCCGTTTCCCCATAATATCCCTCGCCTCGAGCATAATTTTTTCCACTTCGACTTTGCTGTCGCCCTTGTAAAATTTGATGAGTGCTAACTGGGCAAGCGACTTGGCCACATCGATGTGGTTGCGACCGAATTGCTTTTCCTGACTGGCGAGTGCTTTCACAATATTGTCTTCTGCCTTGTCGTAATCGCCAATGGCATAGTCGATGTCACTTAAGAGTTTTTGAGTGGCAGCCGTCTTGGTGGATTTCTCAGAGTAAATCTTTGTTGCGATTTGGTTGGCGCGTATTGCGATCTTGTCCGCATCAGTATAATCGCCTTCGACTAACAACAATTTGCCCTTATTGACCAAGGGCCCGATGAGCCGCATGGATTCAGGGCCATAAATCTTTTGGTACTCTCCAATGAGATTGGTGAGCATCACACCCGTATCGGAGTATCGTCCAAGTTGTATAAACAAACTGGCAAGGTCTTGAGCATTGCTGAGCTCATCAATTCCAAGATCTCCGTCGGCCTTTGAAATTATTTTAGCAGAACGGTCAAGGGCATCTTCGGCTTCGTCAAACAGACCCTTTATTCCAAACAAGGTGGCCTGTGTGTCATAGACCTCCACGAGCAGACCTTTTCTTTTCTCTTCCTTGCTGTACTCTTGAAGGATCGTTATGGATTGAGTTATATTTTTTTCAGCTTCTTCATACTGACCCAACTTAAGCTGCAGCCGTGCGATGCGGGTGAGTTCCTCACCATATTTAAAATCTTTGTCGTCATACTTACTGCGGGCCACCAGGGAAGCCTGGTTGAGGGTGGCAATGGCTTTTGTATACTGATCGGAAAGTTCATAGTAAATGGCCAGGTGATTCAGAATGTCGAGATGGTCTTTCTGCCACGCGCCGATTTCTTTTGCGATTACTTTAGTATAACTTTCTTCATAGATTTTCCCGGCCTCAGTAATTTTATTGGTGTAGTCAAGGTAGTAGTTTGCAAGCCGAAGTTGTGCCAAATGCACTTCGGGAGCATCGGCTCCAAATAAATCGGATTTGATTGCGATAATATCTTTCAGATAAACTTCAGCACTGGGATATTTCTTAGAATGAATCGCAAAGCCTGCAAGAAAGTCCAATACATCTGCAGTGACAATGTTATTATGGGGTAAGTTTGGCGTATTGGTCACTACACTCAATGCGGTATTCTCCAGGTTGGTAGTTTTATCTCTGTTCAAGCGCGTATCGAATTCAACCGCCTTCAACCGCACCTGGTATATGCTCTTGCCTGGGAACTCTTTATTGATCATTTTTTCATATTCAGCCTTTGTATTATAGAAGCGGGCATTATTCTCGGTCCTCATCAGCTCCTTTAGGTACTCTTCATAAATCTGAATGCCGAGGTAATGGGTGGGCTTGAAAAATGATTTTAGAATAAGCAGAGTACGATCATATTCCAGGTCTTTCGGCAAATTTTCATTTCCGTTCTCCACCAACACATTGGCATGGCTGAACTGGTTCATGATGTATGCAAGGGAATGATCCCCTAAATTTCGCTTGATCCAGGTAGTGGCAAATACAAAAGCTGAATCAGCACTGCGTAGATTGCCTTGCTTGCCATAGGCATTTCCAAGAAGAGTGAGCAACCGTGCATACTCATTAAAGCGCTGGTCGATTTCGGCCTGAGGAATTTTCACGCTCTTCAACCCCCCTTTGCCATCGGAAGCGGTCTCTTGCTTGACGGCCCTTTTTGAAAAATAGGTTTCGCGGCTCCGGGCGAGCGTCATAGATTCATTCCAGAAACCCTGGCCTGCCAGAGACTCTGCCATCAGCACATCCCAGCGGACCATAACAGGTTCTTTCATGTAATCCCCTTCCAGAATTTTTTTTGCGTTGTTAAGGTATTCTTTGGCCAGCCGATATGATCCATTCAGATTAAACAGTTCGGCAGCATCCATCAGCATGGTTCCGTATTTCTCGCTGTGTTCCGTATTCAAGGTGCGGTTTGAGTTCAGGGCATCCCGTAGATTATTTTCAAAATCAAGTGGCATGCCGGATGCGAGGTCATATTTCGCCTGCAGGAAATAGAGGGTTGGCGTGTATACATTTTGGACACCCAATTTAGCGTTTACCTTTTTCTTGAATTTTGCCAAAGCACTTTTGGCTTTGTCATAGGCGCCAGTGACGTATAAAGCTTCGACTTTAGCTAGGCTTTTGTCCCATTTGGATTGGGCAACTGTTCCATGCGATAGCGCAAGGGAAAGCAAAACGAGGGCGGCAGTCGTTATTTTCATATCGAAAAAATTTCCACCTTAAATATACTGAATTTTCGAGTTACAGGTCTGCCAGCCAACAGAGGTTTGGCCAACACAAACCGCTATAGCAACTTCTCCAAAACAGCTTCTGCCGCCGATGTGACAGGTGTGCCCGGGCCAAAAATACCTGTGACGCCGGCGTTGTAAAGAAAATCATAATCCTGACGCGGAATCACCCCGCCCGTCACCACCAATATATCGGGGCGTCCAATTTTCTTTAACGTGTCAATCAGTTCTGGCAACAGCGTCTTATGTCCACCGGCGAGACTCGAAATTCCGACAACATGAACGTCGTTTTCAATTGCTTGCTTTGCCACCTCTTCGGGCGTCTGGAAGAGTGGGCCAATGTCTACATCAAAACCCAGATCAGCAAAACCAGTCGCAATGATTTTTGCACCCCGGTCGTGACCATCCTGACCCATTTTGGCTACCAATATGCGCGGCCTGCGTCCATCTTTCTTAGCAAAGCGGTCTGAAAGCTTTCTCACTTTTTCAATAGCATCTGCATTTTTCATCTGGCTTGAATATACACCGGAAATGGTACGGATCACTGCAGAATACCGACCAAATGTTTTCTCCAAAGCAGAAGAAATTTCACCGAGTGTGGCCCTGGCCCTTGCGGCAACAATGGCCAATTCCAATAAATTTCCTTTTTCATCCCGGGCACAAACGGTAAGGGCATTCAAGGCGGCTGCTACCTTCAAAGGATCGCGATCTTTCTTCAACTGGTTTAGCCTTTCAACTTGCTCCAGTCTCACAGCTGCGTTGTCTACATCCAGGATTTTAAAATCAGGTTTCTCTTGTGTCGTGAATCGGTTCATGCCCACGATCACATCTTTTCCTGAATCAATCCTTGCCTGCTTGGCCGCTGCTGCTTCTTCGATGCGAAGTTTAGGGATGCCATTCTCAATAGCACGTGTCATTCCACCAAGGTGCTCTACTTCTTCGATCAGGGTCCAGGCACGTAGTACCAATTGGTTGGTTAGATATTCTAAGTAGAAGGATCCTCCAAGGGGATCCACCACCCGTGTGATGCCGGTTTCTTTTTGAAGGTAAAGTTGTGTATTCCGCGCGATGCGGGCCGAAAAATCTGTGGGCAAGGCAATTGCTTCATCCAATGAATTTGTATGAAGCGATTGCGTGCCACCCAGCACAGCGGCCATCGCTTCAATGCAGGTTCGCGTTACGTTATTGTAAGGGTCTTGTTCCGTGAGGCTCCAACCGCTGGTCTGGCAATGAGTTCGCAAGGCCATCGATTTTGGATTTTTGGGGTGAAAAGGTTCAATCATCCTTGCCCAGAGGAGCCGGGCTGCCCGCATCTTGGCAATCTCCATAAAAAAATTCATACCAATACCCCAGAAGAATGAAAGTCTTGGCGCGAAATCATCAATGGCAATACCAGCTTTCAAACCGACACGCACATATTCGAGTCCATCGGCAAGCGTGTATGCAAGTTCAAGGTCAGCAGGAGCGCCGGCTTCATGCATATGATATCCGCTGATGCTTATTGAATTGTACTTCGGCATATGTTTGGCACAATACGTAAAGATATCGGCCACGATCCTCATCGAAGGTCCGGGAGGATAGATGTAAGTATTGCGGACCATGAATTCCTTGAGGATATCATTTTGAATTGTGCCATTGAGCTGGGATGGTTTTACCCCTTGCTCTTCAGCGGCTACGATAAAAAATGCCATGATGGGCAGCACGGCTCCGTTCATCGTCATGGAGACTGACATCTGATCCAGAGGGATCTGATCGAACAAGATCTTCATGTCGAGTACAGAATCTATTGCCACGCCCGCTTTTCCGACATCGCCGGTAACTCTTGAATGGTCAGAATCATAACCGCGGTGCGTGGCGAGATCAAATGCAACAGACAACCCCTTTTGACCGTCTGCAAGATTTCTTCGATAGAAGGCATTTGACTCCTTTGCCGTTGAGAAACCAGCATATTGCCTGATCGTCCAGGGTCGCACGGTGTACATGGTGGCGTATGGCCCCCGCAGGAAAGGAGGGATTCCGGCGGAAGAATTGAGATGTTCATACTCTTCAAATGGATATTCCGGATGGATGTCAATTTTTTCAGGCGATTGCCAGGATGAGAAAGGTGCTTTCATTCTGTCAAGTGTGAATGGATTTCCACGCAGCCGAGGTCAATTGCTCTGTGAGGTCTTCAATAAAATAAGAACCTGAAAGGGGATCTGCCACTTTTGAAAAATGTGATTCTTCCCGGAGGATGTTTGAAATATTTCTCGCCACCCGAATCATCATAATCTGATCATGGTCTTCTGGATCCATCGTGAGTGCATCACAGCCTCCGAGGATTGCAGCCATGGCGGCGTTGGTACCCTTGAGCATATTCCCGTGAGGTTGATAGTTTTTATCTGTCCAAGGTTTAGAGTGAGCGTGGATGAAAAGCGGTGCATTCACTTTTGATTTAGCAGCGAGGAATCTATTCCACAGCAGCCGAATCGCACGCAGCTTAGCAATCTCCATAAAAAAATCAGTGCCTACTGCCACACTAAAAGCCACCTGAGCTGCCTTATTATGGAAATCTTCTTTCGTGGAAGCCAACATCGAATTGAAACCGTTCACGATTTCATCTACAGGGGAAGCAGAGGGGTTCATTTGATGGCCAACGAAGTGAAAATGACTCAGAATCGGCTTGGAAGGAGCGATGTTCCCAAAGAAAGCGCCATGGATACGATCGTGAGAAATTTTATTTTCGCTTATAAAGTCAAGAAGTGCCGATGCAATGGCGTCCGGATTTTTTTTTACTAAAAAATTGAGCGAGCAATACTGCCATTCAATACCACTAAGCAGGATTTCAAAGTTCGGTTCATCATTCAATTCAAAAAAAATCCCGTCCGCACCCTCCTGAAGATATTCAAGGGCTCTTTGATTGGTTTCTTTTGCTTCGTTCACAATGAGGCGTGGACAATTATACCACGCACGAGGTCCCAGGGATTCATTTTCAGAAACCTTAAGCAATGGAGGGGAAAGGAGACTTGTTTTTCGATCGTAAAAAGGTAGAATTGACCAGTCTTTAGCTTGATGTGCCAATTCTTCCATTGGGTTTCCACCATTTAATTCCCGGCTGGCCGCTGCTTCCCACACCTCCAACGAGGCCGGTTTGAATGCATTAAATATATTTTTCTTTTCAGCCACGAATGCAATCGTTATTATTTGTCAAATTGAACCATATACAGCATTAAAGCAATTAATATTGGCGAAATGATATTTGCATTACGGAAAAAAAATCAAAAAAATCAAGAAAGGTTTTTGTTTTTTTGTTCTTCTATTTTTTTACATCTTTGTCTCCCTTCCTTTTTCGGGAGCTAATTATAATTCCATCTGACTTGATTCTTTATGGAGGTTGAATGCGCAACTGTCTGGACCGATTGTCTCAAACTCATAAAGGAACAAGTTGACGAGCAAAACTTCACCACCTGGTTCAAGCCGATCGTACCTTTGCGCCATGAGGGTGATGTTCTCACCATTCAAGTACCGTCTCAATTCTTTTATGAATGGCTTGAAGAGAACTACGTCCCAATTCTGAAGAAAGCAATTAGTGTGGTGATCGGAGAAAATGCCCGCCTTGAGTATTCCGTCATTATTGATAGCGGCAATCAGCGTAATGCCCCATTGACAGTCAATTATCCCAATGGTAATGGAAAGCACAGCGCAGGCTCTTCCAATGGAAATGGCAATGGAAATCTTGAAGAATATTCGCCTTTCACATTTCGCTCATTGAACCCTCAAACGGTCAATTCACGCTTAAACCCAAGCTATCGCTTTGAAAATTTTGTGGAGGGTGATTGCAACCGACTTGCCCGTTCGGCAGGAGTGGCGGTAGCAAAAAAACCCGGAATTACCTCATTTAACCCGCTGATGCTGTATGGTGGCGTGGGCGTTGGCAAAACCCATCTTGTTCAAGCCATTGGAAATGAAATCAAACAAAAACTTCCTGAAAAAATCGTTCTTTATGTCGATCAAAATGATTTCACAAACCAGTTTTTGAATGCACTGCAGAATCATAAGCTCCAGGATTTTCAGAACTTTTATCTCCAGGTAGACTTACTCATCCTGGATGATGTTCAGTTTCTCGCTGGACGTGAGAAAACGCAGGAGATGTTTTTCCACATCTTTAACCAGCTTCACCAGACAGGGAAGCAAATCATCATGACAAGTGACTGTCCTCCGCGGGATATGAAAGGCTTTCAAGAAAGGTTGCTGTCGCGCTTCAAATGGGGACTTACCGCCGACTTACAAGAGCCTGATTTTGAGACAAAACTCGCAATCATACATAATAAGATGCAGTCGGATGGGATTGAAATTCCAACTGAAGTGGCGGAATATCTAGCCTATAGTGTAGATACTAACCTCCGCGACATGGAAGGCGTGCTCAATTCATTGATGTTCCATGCCACACTCCTTAAGAAGGAAATCGACCTCGATCTGGCCAAAGAGGTGATGAAAAATATTGTGAAAGAGATTCAATCTGACGTGAGTGTTGATTTCATCCAAAAAACAGTTGGTGATTATTTTCGGGTGGAGTTGGATGCCATGAAAGGCAAAATTAAAAAGCGCGAAATCGTCATACCACGCCAGGTGGCCATGTACTTCTGCAAGCGCTATACACAACTTACGCTGGCACTTATCGGTGAGAACTTCGGAGGCCGCGACCATAGCACGGTGATTCATGCACTTGAGTCAGTGGAGGACATGATGAAGACAGACGCAAACTTTAAGAACTCTGTGGAAGAGTTGACCAAGAAACTCAAGATGCGCATGGCATCCTGACAATTTTACAATCCTTCAATACATTAATTTTTCCTACCTCAGCCTGAACTGGATTGGGGCCCTCTCCTTAGAGCTCGTAAACCCATCGAGCAAAACATTTCCATGGTAGGATCCGAAGAAATCAATTACTTCTTGCGGCTCTTTTACACTTCTCCTGTTGATCGACATGATCGTATAGTTTTCAGGGACGCCAAGTCTCTTGAAAAGACCCTCTTTTACTTTGTAAATCTTCACACCATACTCCACTGCCTCGAGATTGACCCCCAACGTGGCATCGTTGTATATTTTTCGCTTGATGAGATTCGTGTCCCCATTCTTATTCACAAGTGCTACCAACACAGTCGTTGACTTGCCGTCGCGTAGACAGGTGATGTTGATTTTATCACCTGGGGAATGATAACTCAACTCTTCCTCAAATTCACTTTTGCTGTTGATTTCATCATTGTCAATTTTTACGATGATGTCTCCAAGTTTCAACCCTGCATCTATCGCAGCTCCCTTTTTTTCAAGTTCGGCAAGGACAACACCTTTAAAATCTTTCACTTTAGCATCCAAATTGTAAGTCGCCGCAGTTTGGTAATCATAGTCGATTACGTTGCCTCCCAGGAATGCTTTTTGGACAACTCCGTATTTAATAAGGTCGTTCACTACTTTTTTAGCGATGTCGACGGGTACCGCAAATGCGTAACCTGTGTAAGACCCTGTGCGTGAAAGGATGGCCGTATTGATGCCAATCAATTCACCAGCTTTATTTACCAGCGCCCCTCCGCTATTGCCCGGGTTGATGGCCGCATCCGTTTGAATGAATGACTCAATGGGGAACTTATCTTCAACAATGTTGATGCGTCTTCCTTTAGCACTTACGATGCCCGCAGTAACAGTGGAGGAAAGTGAAAATGGATTTCCGACAGCGAGAACCCATTCACCTACTGCCAGGGTTCTGGAGTTGCCAAGCGTTATTGCCTGGAGATTGGTCTCTTTGATTTTCAGAACTCCCAGATCTGTAGAGGGGTCAGTCCCAATCAGTTCAGCATCGTACACTTTCTTGTTGTAGATCACCTGGATTTTCTCCGCCGATTCCACCACATGGTTATTCGTGACAATATACCCATCGGAGGTAAAGATCACCCCGGAGCCACTGCTCACCTGAGTCTGTTGACCTCCACTGAATAGCAAATCCCAATAAGAATAGGATGCCCCACTTTGGGAAATGCTGTTGATGTACACCACGCTGGGGGTTGCTTTTGCGGCAGCGTTGCTGAAATCCACGCCTTCAAGGGTGACGGGGGCAGAGGGCATCACCATGGTGGGTTTGTATGTCTCCGATGGCGCATAGGAGGTAACCTTGTAGTCCGTTTGTGTGGCTTCCGGCGCGTTGATGTTTTTCTGCTGATAATTATAAAAAGCATAGGCGCCTGAAAGTCCTGCTAAAAATCCTACAACGATTGTTCTGAGTATATTTCCCATGGTGATTTGAATTCAAATTTTCCTCAAAAATATAAAACGGTACCGGTTTTATTAAGTTCTGATTGCCACCTTTGTTGCAGTAATCAAAACGAAAGAAATGGGCTTCAGGTCTGTATTGGCAAAACCTTTTGCTGCCCTGGTGGCGCGGCAGACCCTTGAATGGTCTTCAAAGCCGGCAATTTATCAGCAAAAGGTATTTGAAGCCCTCATTGGCGGCGGCCGAGCTACGATCTTTGGCAAGGACCACGGGTTTGATTCGATCCGAAACCATGAAGATTTCAAGAATCAGGTGCCCATTCGCGACTATGAGGCGTTGAAACCCTATGTAGAAAAGGTCTTAGCAGGCGAAAGCGATGTGTTATGGAAGGGCAATCCCACCTATTTTGCCAAGACTTCTGGCACGACTTCTGGCACAAAATATATCCCGGTGACGAAAGAGTCTATGCCGAACCACATCAACGGCGCACGCAATGCATTGCTCAGTTACATACACGAAACAGGCACCACATCGTTTGTGGATGGAAAATTAATCTTTCTCTCTGGCAGTCCTGAGTTGCATGAAACATCCGGAATTAAGACCGGTCGACTTTCGGGAATTGTGAACCATCATGTGCCAGGATATCTAAGGAGCAATCAGAAGCCAAGTTACGCGACCAATATCATTGAAGACTGGGAAGAGAAGCTGGAGAAAATCATTGATGAAACAATTCATGCCGACATGACGCTGATATCTGGAATCCCTCCCTGGGTGCAGATGTATTTCGACCGGATTCAGGCGCGCACCGGTAAGAAGATCAAAGATGTCTTTCCCAATTTTTCCATGTTCGTTTACGCGGGAGTGAACTTTGAACCTTATCGTGCCAAGCTTATGGAATCCATCGGCAGGCCTATCGACTCGATTGAATTGTATCCTGCATCGGAAGGATTCATTGCGTATCAGGATTCCCAAAAGGAACAGGGGCTGCTGCTCTTACTCAACTCAGGTATTTTTTATGAATTCATTCCAGCGGATGAATATTTCAATGAAAAACCGCGGCGTCTCATGATTCAGGAAGTGGAACTTGGCAAGAACTATGCGCTGATCATTAATAATAACGCCGGGTTGTGGGGCTATTCCATTGGTGATACTGTGAAATTTGTTTCGAAGAACCCTTATCGCCTTTTGGTGACGGGCCGTATCAAGCACTTTATCTCTGCGTTTGGAGAACATGTGATTGGTGAAGAGGTGGAGAAGGCAATGAAGTTTACGATGTTGAAATTCCCCGAAGTTGAGTTGGCTGAGTTTACGGTAGCTCCTCAGGTAACACCCCCCTCTGGATTACCGCACCATGAATGGCTCGTAGAATTTGCGAGTCCCCCGAAGGATGTACAGGCATTTGCATTGGAGATTGATCATCAGTTGCGGCAATTAAATACTTACTATGATGATCTGATTTCCGGCAATATTCTAAGCGCATTGAAAATTACGTCATTGCGGAAAAATGCTTTTATCGATTACATGAAATCACAAGGAAAACTGGGCGGCCAGAACAAAGTCGCGAGGCTGGCGAATGACAGGAAGATCGCAGATGAACTGGTGAGGTATGCAGGAAGCAGTAGAGGTCGGTGACAACACGTGTTGTCACCAACCAGTCTCTGGCTCTCTCGCTACACCGACCAGTCACCTTGACGGATCATTTCCTCCTAAAGGCAAACACCGTTACTCCAACGACGACCATTGAAACGACCACGGCCCATAAGTTTAGCTTTTTACTTTCAGCGAACATGGTATAGTCCTTAAAAATGAATTTTGTGACCAGGGGTCGCCAGTACAATTTGTTCTCTGCCACGGAATCTGCGTTCGAGTCAGTCACTGTCCATGGCATTTCGATCACATTTACATACTTTCCGTCACGGGCGAATCCCATGAAATGCAGCCTTGCATTGAGGTCCTTCGAAATTTCTTTGAAGTCTTTTGATGATTGAGGTTTGGGGAGAGGAATTTTCAGGCTGTCCGCCATTTTTTCGGCAAAATCAGGTTCTCCTTTCATTTTGTCTATGTGGTTGTAAATGAATTCCTGGTTTTTATAAAGCGTGTCGAGCCACTTTTTTTCCAGGGAGCTTCTTTTGATGACCTCTTCCATAATCTTGTACTCCTCTTTAAATATCCCCATGTTGGCAAACTGATCCGAGATTTTTTCATTCAGAATTTGGAGATAGAGGCTATCCGCTTTTGAAATACCCTTGCCTTCGCCTGGAAGCCGGTTGATGAAAGCATTGTCTTCCTGATTGAAATAATCTTCTGTTGAAACCATGATGAATCGATTGATTGGTCGGATGGTTTCTGTGTAGCGGATGTAGGTATAAAACCACCGGAACTTCTTCTCAAATTGAACATGAACATGAAACAGGCTGTCGGATGCCGCATCCAGCTCGACATTGATTGCATTGGCTGACGCAAAGCTTTTTTGAAATTCAATCTTGAATTCAGGCGTTGATTTCTCCTTTGAATTGTCGGCAGGAAGCTTTTGAACGTTGACGTTCCAACCCTTCTCCTGGTTGATTCCGAAAATATTGTTTTTAATTCCGGATGAGTCAGTCTTTTCAAGGACGATTGTTTTATCCAATGATCCGTTCTCGTGGACCTTTGTTTCAAATCTCATAGGATTTTCACAAGCTGTGAGCAGAAATACTGCAATGACAGAGGGGACAATGATTTTACTTTTCATATTCCTTAAATAAATGGTTGATTTCATTTCATTCTATTTTTTAAGCATAGCAGGTAATTGGCATTTGGCCTGAATGGAGAAAAGCATTCTGAGAATATGGTTCGATTTCCCTTTCGCTGCGAAAAAGTTTTGCGAAAATCTGTCGAGTTGAGGATGACAGAGGCTCGATTGGTTTGAATCTTTTCTGGTTGCCACGAAAAGCTGAAAAATTGAGTCGCAAAAACAATCATCAGCATGAAGGAGGTGGAGGCAAAAGTGTATTTGATTGACTTGTCCTGGAGGAATTCAGACAGTACTTCAAGGACTGTTCGCTCCTTTTTTTCCAAAGCAATCCTTTCCATGACTTTGTTGGTCAGACTTGCGGCATTCCGAATACTGGGTTTTCCGATGGTTACCAATTCAATGCTTTTTTGCACTTTCTGCATTTCAAGAAAGAGTTTTTGACAATCATGGCACGACTCCAGGTGTTGATGAAGTAAGTTTCTTTCTCCACTGGATAGTTCTGTATACAGCACAATTTCCATTTCAAAATCTTTGCATTTCATAATTTTCATTTTACCCATTTCGTATTTGTTCCATCACGACTTATAAAATGCTGCAAGCCCTTGTTTGATTTTGAGTCTTGCATAATATAAGTTGCTTTTCATGTTTCCCGGAGACATGTTGAGTATTTGACAGACTTCTTCTGTTGGCAGCATTTCCAAATCACGCAGTACAAAAACCGTTCGCTGCAGGGCCGTCAGTTGTTCAGCGAGTCGAGCAACGATGGTTTTTAGTTCTGCTGCTTCCAGTTCGTGTTCAGGATGATGATGACCGGCAACCATCAATGTTTCATCGACCCTGGCTTTTCCTGCTTCCTGTTTTCTTCTTCCGGACTTCAAATGGTCAAGACAAAGGTTGGTGACGATTTTTGCAAGCCAGGCCTTAAAGTGAAATTGTGAATCATACTTGTGCAGGTTTTTCCAGATCCTGATGAAAGCTTCCTGGGTAATATCTTCTGCATCGTCTTCATCATAGGTATAGCGATGCGCAAGAGCGTAAGCAAAGGCCTGATGAAATTCCACCAATGTTCGAAAGGCCCGATGATCGCCATTGGCGGCACTTCTAATCAGGCCTAGTTCCTCTTCTGCTTGCATCCGGGAATTTAACACTAATACGAGTGAGATGCCGTTTGGTCAAATGAGGAGGGGCCGGTAGCAGTCGGTGACAACACCGACTTCATGCCTGGTTGTCAAGAGCTGATATAGGGCGGTGACAACAATCGGGTTCTCCTTTCATCTTATCAATGTGGTTGTAGATGAACTCTAGGTTTTCACACAGTCACCTGGAATAAGAATCCTATTGATGATACTCGTACATTTAGTATTTTGCATTTTACATAGCATTTCTCCGCTTGAAAAAACACATCGCCATTCTCGGCTCCACCGGCTCCATTGGCCGCCAGACATTGGAGGTCATCCAATCAAACCCTGATTCTTTTGAAGTCGAGGTGCTGACAGCTCAAAACAATGCCAGTCTGCTGATAGAACAAGCAAAGAAGTTCAAACCCAATGCGGTGGTGATTGTAAACGAAGATCATTATGAA
>JAYVRH010000641.1:0-3683 GCA_043776495.1 Cyclobacteriaceae bacterium | reverse complement strand
CTCGATACCGGTTGTAGATGACATTAAGGTGGTTTAAGAATTCGGAAAGGTTCCCGCAGATTCTAAGAGCTGGGAGCTAAAACTAGATTTCTAACTTGAGCCAGGCTGAATTTGGAATCATTACTTTGCCACAGATTGCACAGATTACCACTGATAAATTCATCTGTGAAAATCCCTGCCTGCGCCAAGTCGCTTCGGCAGGCAGGTGTGTAATCTGTGGCTATTAAATTGACCTTGGCTATATGGCGGATGACGAGTTAGATGGAATTTCGCTGATCGGGCCCATGCAGATTGACGCTGATCTAATTCGAGGCTATCTGCGATCATCTGCGTGCACTTAATCTGCGCTGCTCTGCGGGAAACAAATTTGCCTTCCTCATTTTATGTAAACTGAGTGATTTCAATGCCTTCAACAAACGTTTAATTCAGCTTAAATTCAAACAAAAATGTATGTTGTCATTGGCAGCGTAGTCGAAGTCAAATTGACTCAGCGAAAAAGACTCGCTTGACGCGTTCACTTGTGCTTGTTAATATTTCATAGGGGATTGTATCAATCCACTTTGCCACTTGTTGGATGGGCAAGTCGTTTCCGAAGATCGTGACTTCATCTCCTTCTTTTGCAGGGATACCGGTAATATCCACCATGGTCATATCCATACAAACATTGCCCATCACGGGAGCAAGTTTTCCGTTGATTAGCACTTTCCCTTTCCCCTGGCTAAACCTTCGATTGAAGCCATCCGCATAACCAATGGCCAACGTGGCCAGCACCATGTTATTTTCTGCCTTTCCTTTTCTGCCATAGCCAATGGTCTCGCCACCTTTTATCATTTTGATTTGTGAGATCATGGTTTTCAATGAGGCCACAGGTTTCAAGTGAGATGAATCTGCTTCTGTAGGATCGACACCATAAAGACCGATGCCTAGCCTGACCATATCAAACTGGTATTGTGGCAAGCGAAGGATGCCGGGTGAATTAAGCAAATGACGCAAAGGACGATAGCCCAAGACTTTTTCCACCGCCTCAGCCATTCGTATAAAAGCCTCTGCCTGTTGTCTTGAAAAGTCATCGTGTTTCTTTTCGTCGGCTCCAGAAAGGTGGGAGAATAAGGAGGCTACTGTGATATTCTTCCGCGCATGAATCAGATTGACCGCTTCTTCAATTTCAGAAACATCGAATCCAAGACGGTGCATACCCGTATCCATTTTAAGGTGAACTGTACAAGGGCGGTCCTCCAGGAAAGTGATCAGTGCCTTTAGGATTCTAAGGCTGTATATCTCCGGCTCGAGGTTGTATTCACTCAAAGAAGAGAAACTCTCTTCGGATGGGTTCATCACCATGATGGGCAATGAGATGTTGTTTTTACGCAATTCAATGCCTTCATCAGCGTAGGCTACACCCAGGTAATCCACGCGATGATACTGTAACAAGTTTGCCACCTCCTCACTGCCGCTGCCATACGCAAACGCTTTGACCATCGCCATCACTTTTACGCCAGGCCTGAGAATGGACTTGAAATAGTTCAAGTTGTGAATCATCGCATTCAGGTCAATCTCCATCACCGTACCATGGACTTTTCGCTGCAATCGCTGCACAATTTTTTCAAACTGAAATGACCGAGCGCCTTTTATCAAGATGATTTCGTCGGCAAAATCATCCGGGTGAAGTTTTTGCAGAAAATCAGAAGTAGATGAATAGAAGATACCATCGGGAAACAAATGGCGGCGAGCCGATAAAGAAGGACCAATCCCAACGAATTTCTTTATGCCGCTTGACGCAATCAACCCCCTAATCTCCTTAGCCAATTCATCCCCTGACAATCCTGATTGCAGAATGTCGGAAAGGATCAATGACTTTTTAGCTTTCAATTGGTTCTTAAGAAAATCCAGACTGATGCGAAGTCCTGCCAGGTCGTTGTTATACGTATCGTCAATAATGGTACACCGGTTGAGGCCCTGTTTTAACTCAAGCCGCATGGGCACCGACAGCAGTATTCTGAGTCGTTCGGCTACCACAGACGGCTTGTACCCGCGATACAGCATAAACGCCATCACATGAAATGCATTTTCTTTTGATGCGGCATCCCTGAAGGGAAGCTGAAGGGTGAACGTATCTGTTCTATGTTGCACCTGAAAGGTTGAGGCGTCAAGCGCTTTAATTTTTATAGCGGCATCATCATCATCATAACCCCAACTAAGACAAGGGATTCCTTTCGCCAGAAGACTTTCATGAATCAGCAAGTGGTCCCGGCAATAGATTACTTTTTCGCAGCTTGCAAACAATTTAATTTTTTCATCCGCCTTTTCTTTAAGGGAAGCAAACCCCTCGTCATGAGCACTGCCAAGGTTGGTAAAAATTCCAATGGTTGGACGGATCATCTGTTGAAGGATTTCCATCTCACCTGGCTTTGATATCCCTGCTTCGAAGATTCCAAGCTGGTGATGCTCCTTAATTTGCCAAACAGATAAAGGGACTCCCACTTGAGAATTGTAGCTTCCAGGATTCTTGACGATCTTCAACTGTGGTGACAATGCCTGATAGAGCCATTCTTTGATGATCGTCTTTCCATTGCTGCCGGTGATTCCAACAACGGGAAGTGAGTAGAGAGCACGGTGGTATGCGGCAATTGACTGTAAAGCGTTCAGTGATGAATTAACTCTTAGAATATTCGCACCCTGGAATTGAGTTTTGTCAACCTCATTCTCCACAATAAATTGTCGGATGCCGAGATCGTACAGTTCTTTTAAGAAGAGGTGGCCATCGTGCCGATCTCCTTTCATTGCAAAAAAGAGCGACCCCTCGCTGATCACGGCTTTGCGGCTGTCGATCAATAAGGTTTGTATCAGTCTGTCTTCATAAAATTGAAGAAGTGTTCCGTGACAGATAGAGCTTAATTCTTTGAAATACATGCCGATTGTTAGGTTAGGTTGCTACGTTGCATGCAGATTTGGAGTAGGCAGTAGGCAATTATCAATAGGCAATACTTGCCAACTACATTTAGCTTACTGCCTCCTGTCAAGATCATGTGTCAATAAAGAATTAACAAACACTATAACAGACGTGCTCCATTGGGCACTTTTTTATCAATGCAAGTAAGCACCACTTTCCCCTCTTCATCCGGGAAGCCAGTGACAAGAACTTCTGATTGGAAGCTCCCAATTTGCTTGGGAGGGAAGTTGACGACGCAGGCCACCTGCCGGCCGGGAAGTTCCTCCAGCTGATAATGGTGCGTGATCTGGGCACTGGTTTTTTTTGTGCCCAACTGAGGTCCCAGGTCAATCCAAAGCTTAAAAGCTGGTTTTTTGGCCTCCGGGAAGGGTTCTGCTTTCAAGATAGTGCCAGCCCTCAGGTCCACTTTGTTAAACTCTTCCCATGTGATCATAAGACAAATTTTTATACCTTTCGCAACTCAACAATCCTAATATGGGCAGGTGAGTCAGAGCATGAAGGTAAAGTTTTCAAATCTTTTGACCGCTTTTGCAGCAGTTTTCGTGCTCACACTTTCTGCACAGGCACAAGAGGATTTACCCGCACTTGAAATTCAAGACCCTACCCACAGCGAACTTAATCTTGACGAAGATAAGACTTTGATTTATGATCATCCCAGCCATACTTCGATCCTAAGAGATTCTGTTCAGATGGCGCCACGTGTGGCACCAGCCGCTGCGAAGATGGCAAAGCC
>JAYVRH010000640.1:0-3683 GCA_043776495.1 Cyclobacteriaceae bacterium | reverse complement strand
AGTTTTTACGCTCAAATCTGTAATTTTGTACGGCTTAACAGATTTCAAAGGATGTCATTTTGGGGAAAGGTGAGCAGGGCAGGGATGTACGCACTGATTTTTTTTTCAGTACTGTTGCTTATCGGAAATTGGTGGGTGGTCTACAGTACCGAGGAAAATATTTTTTCGGATTATCTGCAACTTCCAAACAACCCCGTGGGCCTGGTTCTCGGCACCAGCAGCAGATTGTCAAATGGTCAGCCCAATTCATTTTTTGATAATAGAATGCAGGTGGCAGCCGATCTATTCAGACTCGGAAAAATCAGCCACATTATTGTAAGTGGAGATAACAGGACAAAGTTTTATAATGAGCCAATGGAAATGAAAAAAGCATTGGTAAAGCTGGGTGTGCCTGATTCTGTCATTACACTGGATTATGCGGGTCTCAGAACACTTGATTCTATCATAAGAAGCAAAGAAATTTTTGGTCAGGACCACATTACTATCATTACACAGCCTTTTCATTCTTACCGTGCCCTATTCATTAGCCATTATTTTAATATCGAAGCGGTTGCTTTGGTGGTAAGAGAACCTGAACAAGAACCTTCCATGAGAGGTTACTTTCGGGAATTTTTTGCCAGAACGAAAGCGATTCTGGATCTATACGTCTTGAAAACTGCACCACGGCATTTGGGTGCAAAAGAGCCGATCGACATTTGAGCCCTGACCAGTTGGGTATACAATTATTAACTTTGCGCCTTTATATTTTGTGAGAGTCTTTTACAGGAGTTGTTCAATCATATTTTCCCTTGTTTTCCTTTCAAGCCAGGCTCACGCACAGGAGACCATTGTTCGTGGGAAGGTAATCGATGCAAACTCCGGTGACGCGGTACCTTTTGTCAATATTGTTTTTAAGGGTACCTCCATTGGGACGACGACTGATTTTGATGGAAACTATCTCATCAAATCCACCCATCCAACCGATTCCTTACAAGCATCGTACATCGGATACGTGATCAAATCAAAACTTGTAAGCAAGGGCATCCGTCAAACCATCAATTTCCAATTGTTGGAAGAGACTACGAACCTCCAGGCAGTCGAGGTGTATGCGGGGGAAAACCCGGCTTGGGCAATATTGAGGAGCGTGGTTAAAAATAAGGAGGCAAATGACAAGCGGAAGCTGACCGGTTATGAATTCGAGACCTATAGCAAGATAGAAGTCGATGTCGATAAGATTTCTGACAAGTTGAGACAGAATTCCATCATGAAAGAAATCTCGCAGGTGCTGGATAGCGTTGAGCGAATCGCGGGAGAAGATGGGAAACCGATACTGCCATTGTTTATAACAGAAAGCATTTCTAAATTTTATTACCGGGACAATCCTGTTCTTAAGACAGAACATATCCAAAAGACAAAGATCAGTGGTGTGGGAGTGGAGGATGGCGCCCTCGTCACCCAATTGATCGGTGCATCCTTTCAGGAATACAATTTCTATCAAAACTGGTTGAATATACTCTCGAAGGATTTTGTGTCGCCGATTGCAGATGGTTGGCGAATTTATTATGAATATGACCTCATGGACAGCCTCTTTATCGGGGAGGACTATTGCTATCGACTCGATTTCTTTCCTAAGAGCCCACAAGACCTTGCATTTACTGGTACCCTTTGGATCACAAAGAATGAATTCGCGATTCGCCAAATCGATGCTACTGTTGGAAAACAAGCCAATCTGAATTTTATCGAGAAGATCAAAATACAACAAGAGCTTATGCGAACGTTGGAAGGCCCCTGGCTCCCAGTCAGGAATCGCTTGCTGGTGGATATGGGGGAGGTGACAAAAAATTCTGCGGGAATGCTGGCAAAATTTTACACAAGCAACAGAAATTTCCGGATCAACAAGCCACTTGAACCATCGTTTTATAATCAACCGATTCAGGTCGCTGAAGATGCAAGGATGTTTGAACAGGAAAAATACTGGGACTCTCTTCGTCATGAACCACTGAGCGAAACGGAGAAAAACGTTTATAAAATGATTGATACGCTCAAGAATATTCCTATCATAAAGACGTATACCGATCTTTTCAAAATCATAGTGGATGGATACTATGACCTGGGCAAGATTGAAGTGGGCCCTTACATTGCTTTAGGAGCCTACAATAGCATCGAAGGAGTCCGCGTTCAGGGAGGATTTAAAACCAATGCGAACTTTAGCCGGCAATGGATGATGGGCAGCCAGTTGGCTTATGGGTTCAATGATAATCGGATAAAATATTCCGCCTTTGTTCAAAATATTTTGTCGCGAAAACACTGGACGACGCTTACACTTCGTGTCCGAAAGGATATTGCACGCGTCGGAATAGATGATGAAAACCTCGCCGACAATCCTCTTTTTCTAGCCGCAGCGAGATGGGGCACATTCAGGAGTGGTTACTACTTTGATGAAATGCGACTGAGTTTTTCGCGTGAACTGATCAAAGGCTTAAGCCAACGCGTTTCGTTTCGCCATTGGACATTTAATCCAACCTATAGTTTTGGTTATTATGAAGACCCCAATGATCATAATTCTGCCATCCTGGAAGCGTTCAACACCTCAGAGATTTCTTTTGAAACACGGTTCGCGCGAGATGAATTTTTCATACAAAATGGGAACGAGCGTGTGAGCATGGGAGCCATCCGATGGCCCATCGTCACCTTTAAGTATACCCATGGGATGGAAGGAGTTTTGGGGAGTGATTTTATTTATGATAAGGTCAGATTGAATATTACCAAACGAATCAAATTGGGTCCGTTAGGTTATGGCAAAGTGACAGCCACAGGTGAATATATATTTGATACGTTGCCTTATCCGCTGCTGGCCCTTCATCTTGGTAATCAAACTCCTGTATATGCTGCAGTTACCTATAATCTTATGAACTATGGAGAGTTCATAAGCGATCATTACGCTTCCCTTCAGTACCGCCAGTATTTTGAGGGCTTCTTTTTTAATCGGATCCCACTCATGAGCAAACTTAATTGGAGGCTATTGGCAACAGGAAACGTGATCCTGGGTGGCATGCGTGATGCAAACCGAAACCTGATTTCAAAACATACTGCCGATGGGGAGGAAACTCTTTCGGCAGGTTATTTTACCGGTCAGCCCTACGTTGAACTTGGATATGGCGTGGAAAACATTTTCAGATTCCTCCGGATTGATTTCATCCACAGGCTGTCTTATCTGGATAATCCCAACGTCAGGAATTTTGGAGTTTTCTTTACGATTCAGGTTCAACTTTGATTTCAGAAGGATTCTGCCAGTACCACATAGTAATTCAATGCTTCGTTACCATGCGCAATATCAAATCTGAGGTTTAGATTTTCCTTGGGCAACACTGCAAATCTGATCCCCAGCCCTCCTGCCAGCTTAAATCCGGAAAAACTAATTTCATTGACCTGGTCAGCCACCTGACCAGCACTGGCAAAGGTTGCTCCCGACAATCGCCTGTAAAGAGGGAACCTGTACTCAACCTGAGATCCGATAAATTTTTTATCCCTGTAGCGACCTGCATAATATCCCCTCATCATTGAATTTCCTCCCAAAACTGCAAGGTTCCGGTAGGCAACATCTCCAAACGTAAAGATACCCAGCCCTTGAATCGCAAGCACTTGTTTAGCCTTCAGGTTTATGAATTTTCTGAAATCCGCTTCCAGTCCATGAAAATTGAAAT
>JAYVRH010000639.1:0-3688 GCA_043776495.1 Cyclobacteriaceae bacterium | reverse complement strand
ATAAAGATGATAACGAGATGTTGGCCATTGGAATGAAGATTTATGACGCTCTTTACAGTTGGGCCAAGTTCGTTCAGGATGAAAAACACAATTGGATTAAATAGATTGCACTGTGGATACTTCGCCTCCCTACTCCTTACGGAATCTAATAATCTACTTTCTTAAACTCGGCACCTGGGGCTTTGGCGGACCGGTAGCACTGGTAGGTTACATGCATCGGGATCTTGTTGAAGACAGGAAGTGGATCGCGGAAGAGGATTACAAGGAAGGCCTCGCGCTTTCACAGCTTGCCCCCGGTCCACTGGCTGCTCAATTGTCTATTTACCTGGGCTATGTTCATTATCGCCTATTAGGGGCGACCGTCACCGGACTGGCTTTTGTGCTGCCTTCCTTTCTTATGGTATTGGGCATCGGATATGCGTACGTGTTGTATGGAGGCCTGTCGTGGATGCAGGCCGTTTTTTATGGAGTCGGCGCAGCTGTGATCGGGATTATTGCCGTGGGTAGTTACCGACTCACTTCCAAAAGTATCGGTAAGGACAAACTGCTTTGGATTGTGTTCATTGCTACTGCAGTTGTCACATTCATTGCTGAAGAAGAAATAGTATGGATGGCTCTTTTCGGTGGGGTGGTTGTTTGGTTTGCGAAAGCTCCTCCCAAATGGATGAACCTGGGGACAAATGTTTGGGCTCCAGTCATTCTGCTCCAAATCCCCGTCGTTTTTGAATCGAAGACCTTGCAAATCGCCTGGTTCTTTACAAAAGCTGGAGCATTCGTATTTGGAAGCGGACTTGCCATTATTCCATTTCTTTATGGTGGCGTAGTAAAAGAGTATCAATGGCTCAATGAACAACAATTTCTGGATGCCGTGGCAGTGGCGATGATTACACCGGGCCCTGTAGT
Source organism: Cyclobacteriaceae bacterium (assembly GCA_043776495.1). Lineage (GTDB taxonomy): Bacteria > Bacteroidota > Bacteroidia > Cytophagales > Cyclobacteriaceae > ELB16-189. The sequence continues at coordinate 2,785 of JAYVRH010000639.1, read as the reverse complement.
CATCACCGTAGGATTTATTGGCTACCTTGTGGATGGTGTCTCCGGAGCTTGTGTTGCTGCCCTGGCTACCTTCATTCCTTGTTACTTATTTACGGTCATACCAGCTCCGTATTTTAAAAAGTATGGGAAACTTCCAGGCATCAAAGCGTTTGTGGATGGTGTCACGGCCGCGGCCATCGGAGCCATCGCAGGTGCCGTATTGGTCCTTGGCAAACGGTCGCTTACAGATTGGCCATCGATTCTCATTGCATTGGTTACGGTGATTATTCTATGGAAATATAAAAAACTACCGGAGCCGTTTGTGATTGCTGCGGCAGCGCTAATTGGAATTGTGATAAAAGGATTATGAATAGTATAATAGCAACGAATTCTCACTCTTAAATTCAAAGAATCATGGATCGGAACTCATTTTTGAAAAGCAGCTTGATCCTAGGTGGCTCAAGTCTGATTCCAGCCAATTCCGTTTTTGCTCAAGGCTTGAAGGAGAGCGGTATGGATAAGCTCACCGACGCGGAAGGAAACTTTGCACTCCAGTCGCTGCCTTACAACGAAAACTTTCTGGAGCCATCGATGGATCAGGAAACATTACACCTTCACTATACCTTTCACCATGGAGATGCAGTAAAGGCTGCCAACAAGGATTTGGCCATGATCAAAAAGGCAATCGATGAGAACAGTCTGGATACTGTGGACTACTGGACGAAAAAATTATCGTATCATTTATCATCGCATATATTACATACCATCTTTTGGACGAATCTGACCAACAAGAAGAGTGAACCAACCGGTAGTCTTCTAAAGCAAATTGAAAAGGACTTCGGATCATTTGACAAACTAAAACTTCTAATCTCGAAGACATCCAAAGGCGTTGATGGAAACGGCTGGGGTATTCTGGGTTATCAACCTTATACTGGTAAGCTTACGGTACTACAATGCGAGAATCATGAAAAGTTAACGCAATGGGGCGTAATACCCGTTCTTGTGATTGATGTTTGGGAACATTCTTACTATCTGAAATATCGCAACCGGAGGGCAGAGTTTGTGGATAACCTGTTTCCCATCATCAATTGGGATAATGTGGCCCAAAGATTCAATGCAGCGATCAAGCTGATCTAGACCTAGCTAATCTAATCCTAAAGGAATTCAGCAAGGGACGGACTGTTTATGGAAGGTCACTTTTGATCCTTTTAAAGTGTCATTGTTACAATTAATAATTAGATTCGTACAATATTTCGCTTTATGAAAGGTTCAGCCATTACAGCCGGATTTGCACTAATGATTGTTTGGAATTCTATAGGTCAGAATCTTGCGACCAGAAAATTCGAGCCGGTAGGTTTTTCCCAGGTGACAATTACAGATGGCTTTTGGAAGCCTACTATGGACAAGGTTGCGACCACAACACTAGCGGCTTGCATTTATCAAACTGAGGTGAAGACCGCGCGGATCCGCAACTTCGAGAAGGTGGCGAGGAGTATGAAGCTGTCTGCCGGACAAGCAAGCGAAGAGCATGAAGGAATATTTTATGATGACTCCGATGTGTACAAAGCCCTGGAGGCAATCGCCTATTCTCTCAGAAATCATCCTGATCAAACATTGGAGAAGAAGGCAGATGAATGGATTGACAAGATCGCAGCCGCTCAGTTGCCAGATGGATATATCGGTACGTACTATTCCCTTGGCCGACTGGATGAACGATGGTCGGACATGAGCATGCACGAGGATTATAATGGTGGCCATCTGATGGAAGCTGGAGTGGCTTATTTCAATGCGACAAGCAAACGCAAATTGCTTGATGTAGCCATTCGATTTGCGGATCACTTTGATTCTCTCTTCGGACCTCTGAAACGACATTGGGTCACTGGACACCAGGAGCTTGAATTGGCTTTGGTAAAATTATACCGTGTCACAAATGATAAGAGATACCTTACACTTTCTCATTGGCTGCTGGAAGAACGTGGGCATAAATTCGCCAAGGGGTATACCTGGACACAATGGAAAGACACAGCCTACGCACAAGATGCCGTGCCGGTTCGTGAGCAAAAAGAAATTACGGGTCATGCGGTGAGGGCAATGTATCTGTATACGGGTGCCGCGGATGTCGCTGCCCTTACGGGGGATGAGGGTTACATGAAGGCGATGAATACTGTGTGGGAGGATGTTGTATACCGTAACATGTATATCACCGGCGGCATAGGATCGTCCGGTAACAATGAAGGATTCAGCAATGACTATGATTTGCCGAACGAACAGGCTTATTGTGAAACATGTGCTTCCGTCGGCATGGTGTTTTGGAACCAACGAATGAATTTAATGACGGGCGACAGTAAATTCATTGATGTACTTGAGAAAAGCCTATATAATGGTGCGCGGGATGGGTTGTCGCTGACGGGTGATCGCTTCTTTTATGGCAACCCCCTTGCATCGGACGGTGGGCACTTCCGAAAGGAGTGGTTTGGTACGGCGTGCTGTCCCGCCAATATCGCTAGACTCGTTGCATCGCTAGGAGATTATATTTATGGTGTTTCGGAAAAAGGCCTATGGGTGAATCTGTTTGTCGGAAGCAATAGTTCTGTCAAGTTTGGTAAAATAGATGTACCCATAAATTTGGAAACAAATTATCCATGGGAAGGCAATGCGAAGCTTACGCTTGACCCAAAATCGAAAGTGAAGTTTGCATTGCGTGTCCGCATTCCTGGGTGGGCACAAGGACAGGCGGCACCCGGAGATCTGTACCATTTTGAAGGACCTTCTTTGACAAATTTCAAATTGACCCTGAATGGCAAGC
>JAYVRH010000638.1:0-3709 GCA_043776495.1 Cyclobacteriaceae bacterium | reverse complement strand
AGCACGATGTTCTGCTGCTTGCCCGTTCGGAGGAAAATCTCAAAAAGAATTGTCAAGAACTACATCAAAAATTTGGCGTAGCCGCTGATTATCTAGCGATTGATCTTTCTATGCCTGACACTGTCCTTCTTGTTCGAGACTGGCTGCATGAAAAGAGCTATTCAATTGATGTTCTCATCAACAATGCCGGCTACGGTATTTGGGGAAACTTAGTAGATCTTCGACGTGAAGAACTAAACCAGATGATGCATTTGAATATGCAGACGGTAGCTGATTTCTGTAAAGTTTTACTCCCTGAATTGCAAAAGAATGAGCGCGGTTTTATTCTTAATGTTGCTAGCACAGCTTCTTACCAGGCAATCCCAACATTGGCTACCTATGCTGCTACAAAGGCATTTGTAGTATTGTTTTCGAGAGGACTTCGCTGGGAGCTAAAAGGCTCCAATGTCTCAGTCACCTGTGTAAGTCCTGGCGCAACTTCCACCGGCTTTATTGACCGGGCAAACATGGGAAGCATGAAAGAAAAGGCCGAAAAATTTAGTATGAATGCCGAAGATGTAGCAAGAATTGCCATCAAAGGCATGTTTGCTGATCGGGCAGAAATTATACCTGGATTTGTGAATTGGATCAGCGTGAAGGCAGTTGGGTTGCTTCCCAAGCTAATTACAGAACGTATTGCCAAAGGGCTCTATGACACTGATAAATAGCTTATTACGCTCGTTTACTTCGTCTTGAGAATAAAGACTATTTTTCCCCTTGATCTCACCGGGGCACGAGCTCCAGAGGTTCTGATCAATGAGTTTTTTTGAATCTCCTCTCGCAGAATCTTCTCCGCTCTTGGACTAAGGCTTCGTTCCAGGGTGTTGATACCAGTGATATCTCCATTTTCATCACATTCGATTTCAAATATCACCTTACCATTCTCATTGTCTGGCAGATCAGATATATGTGGTTGGTCAGCCCATGCCCATCCAGTCATCTGCAAGTCCATACCCGTGCCTCCTCCACCTCCTCCAGGAGTGCCATAGAGGGCCTTTGCATCCAGCGTTCCTTCCGAACTGCCTTTGTCTCCTATCTTTTTAGAATCATCTCCCTGATTGCCTGGATTGCCTTTCTTTGTTACCTCAATTGGGTTGACTTCTTTCTTATCCTCTTTTTTGTATTCAACAACTACTTTTTCTTTCGAATTCGACGCAATCGGCTTTTCTTTTATAATTTCAGTTTTCACTTCCTTCTTTTCCTCCTTCACGACAACCGGGCTCTCGGTTTTTGCAATTGCTTGTTCCGTTGTCTTCTCGGGAACGGCTTCATCCACCTGGTCTTGCTTCACTTCACCAGGTTGAGTCTCGGCACCTTGTTCCGATTGTACTTCAGCATTCTGATCACTTTCATCACCCACGGGAGTTTCGGGTTGCACGTCTCCGCTCCCCTGATTATCCAATCCAAAATTTAGTTCAATTCCATATTCCGGAAGCGGTGGGTTAGGAGCTCGCCAGGCCATCATGAAGAAAAAAATCAGAAATAGCGCAGCATGAATGCCCACAGATGTGAGAATGCCAACACGCCTATTCTTCCTCTCCTGGTCTTGCATGATCATTTTGGTCTGGTAGCGATTGTCACCCTGGCTTTCAATGAAGTTGCAATTCCTGCAACGAAGACCAACTCTTCTGTCGGGACACTTTTATCTATATGGAGTACAACAACACCATTCGGAATGTCGAGGTTGCGTTTGAGTTCAGACTCCAATGTATTGCGGGTAACTTTTTTGTCGTTGACATAATACAATAAATCCTTTGTGACGGTGACGGAAACTTTCTGAACCTCGATCGTGCTTGCCTTGCTGGTAGGAAGATTTACCGGCAGACCTGAGGGCGTTACAAATGATGAGGTGAGCATAAAGAAGATCAGCAATAAAAATATCAGATCCGTCATAGAAGCCATGCTAAACGCAGCTTCAACTTTGTTTCTCGTCTGTAGATTCATGGCATTATCGGGGTTCCTGAAGGAGGTCTATGAACTCAATTGAAGAGTATTCCATTTTGTGAACAACCTTTGATACCCTGGTTACCAGGTAATTATATGCCAAGTAGGCTATGATGCCCACCACCAATCCTGCCACGGTGGTGATCATCGCAGTATAGATGCCCGAGGAAAGTAATTTAGGGCTTACAGAGCCTTCTTCCTGTGCAATTGAAATGAAGGCTTGAACCATCCCGATCACGGTGCCCAGAAATCCCATCATTGGCGCTGAGCCAGAGACTGTCGCTAATATGGAAAGGTTTTTTTCTAACTTGAACAGTTCGAGCTTCGCCACATTCTCAATAGATGCCTCAATCGTTTTCAGTGGGCTCCCAATTCGTGCCACACCTTTTTCAATCATCCTTGCAATAGGGCTATCAAATTGACCACAAAGTGATTTTGCACCATTGATATCTCCCCTCAGCACTAATTCCTTGATCCGGCCCATGAAGGCATCCGGACTTTGGTTAGCCTTGTTGACTGTGAGCATGCGTTCAACAAAAACATAAACTGCAATGAATGAACTCAAGATGATTGGTATCATCATAAACCCACCTTTTATGGCAAGGTCAATCACCGATAGTGCAGCCTCTGAGGGTGCAGCTGTACTTGTTACAATTTGTGCAAAGAGCATAGTCCAAAAAAATAATCTGGTCGATAAAAATTAAAAATCAGACCGGAACAATAAGTCCAAATTTTTCTTAGTACTTAATTACCCAAAGGCCGCTACCATAATCTGCTTTTGCAGCATCCGCGTTAGTCTGTGCTGCAGCAAATGAATCATGATCCGCAATTGCAAGGCGATAAAATTTTTTGCCACCATATGGCAGTATAATTTTAGAACTGACGCCCTTGGCACTCAGCTTCCTGGCATAGTCCATCAATAAATCATCATCTATGTCGCTGGTAACAACAACGTAATAACGCCCTGTACGTTGATTTAGTGTGTCAATCGTGCCAATGGCAGGAACTTTTGCCAGCTCTTCGAGCCTTTTACGCTCTTCATCTTCGCGCTGCTTGGCAAGTCTGGCTTCCTCGTCTTGTTGCTTTTTCAATATGGCCGCCTTAGCCATCTGCTCCTTCTTCACTCGCTCTGCTTCGACCTTTGGCTTATAAACGAAGTTGTAAATGAGATATCCTGCAATAACCAGTACCAAAACGATTACAATGCCAAGAATAAGCGGGGCTTTGGACTTTGGCTCATCCAAATTGGTTGAATCATACGAAGTATCACCGGAGGAACCCGTATCAGAAACATAGCCAGAGGCGGAAGTTACTTCTTCCCTCGGGCGGGCAGCCTCACCAGGTTGATCCAGCGGTTTGAATTCCACATCGGGCAAACCGAAGTTGTCTTCAGAATTATCCTGATCTTTCTTTACATCATCTTCATTTGAATCCTTACTGGCCATTGTTTGGGGGTTTTGTGTTTATCAAATGCTAAGCAAAATTAACGTAAAATTCTCAATAAATACTACTAATGACGATGTCTAAAAACTCCAACTTACTCCACCGAGTACTTGAAACCCCCTGACCGGGTAGCTCAGAAACAAAGGATAGTTGCTGGAAAGCACGTTGTTGAATTGGAGGAAAGTCGAAAATTGTTTAGAGAAAAAATATCGTCCCTTCAAATTCAAATCAAGTGCTTCTTTCAGTGTAACCACTGCATTACTGGTTGGCTCAAATGCTTTCA
>JAYVRH010000637.1:0-3717 GCA_043776495.1 Cyclobacteriaceae bacterium | reverse complement strand
GCAATGCGGTCAATTTTTGGGCGCTCCCGTGTAATCCATTTCATAAAGATTATTTTCTATAAAAGTAAAATCCATCCTAAATGTCAATTCCATACTATACTTTCTTTCCCTGCTTTCCTAAGCTTGTATTATAATTTTGTTCCACGCAGCAGAAGTTTGAAGCCCATATTTCTTGTTCTTCATTTTTTTAAAATAACTAAATCGCATTGCCATGGATACCTTGTTACTAAAACGAAGTGATATAGCAAAACTTCTCAATATTGAGGAATGCATTGGAGCCGTAGAGGAAGCTTTCAAACTTCGCTCACTTGGGGCTGCATTGGCGCCAGGTATTCTTGGTGTTCATTCAACCGGCGGTGGATTTCACATCAAGGCTGGAATACTTAAGTTGGGAAGGCAATATTTTGTGGCAAAAGCAAATGCAAACTTTCCGGGCAACATGAAGAAGTTTAATCTGCCCACCATTCAGGGGATCATTCTCGTCAGTGATGCTGAGAATGGGATTCCGCTTGCCGTAATGGATTCGATTGAAATTACCATCATCCGGACAGGTGCCGCAACAGCCGTCGCCGCCAAATATCTATCCAGACCGGACGCCAGCGTCGCCACCATTTGCGGCTGTGGCAACCAAGGAAGAATTTCCCTAAAATCAATTATGAAAGTTCGGGCGCTGGAAACAGTCTATGCATATGACATCGACCCCACTATCTCAAACCAATTTGCCAAAGAACTGAGCGAAGAATTGCATATTTCCGTGATTGCTACCGAAAATTTGGAGAAGGCTGTGGAAGAAAGTCATATCTGCGTCACTTGTACACCTTCAAACAAATATTTCATCAAACGTGAATTTGTTTCACCGGGCACGTTCATCGCCGCAGTTGGCTCCGACAGTGAAAGCAAACAGGAGATAGACCAGGCATTGATTGCTTCATGCAAACTAGTTGTCGATTCATTGGAACAATGCGCACAAATCGGGGAGCTGCATCATGCTTTAGAACAAAATATGATGACGCGTGAAATGGTTCACGCCGATATTGGAGAAATAATCACCCACCAGAAAGAAGGGAGGAAATCAAATGAAGAAGTAATTATTTTTGACAGCACAGGTACCGGTTTACAAGATGTGGCTGCAGCTTCCATCGTTTATGAAAGGGCTTTGGAAAAAGGAATCGGAGTAAAACTCGATTTTTCTGAATAGGTGAAAGTTCAGGGGCATTCCAACACGAAATAAATTGACGGTCCGGACTATCAGGACCCAAAACAAATAAAACTAAATTTGATTTTCGCCCCAAATTTTATTTGAACCTCAGATTAAAATCGGGAACATTCTGGGGCACCTCATAATTCTTTTTTTACCCCCATTTTGATTGAGTCTTAATGTGTGGTGGTGGAGAGTGTGAACGAGCATGGAATTGAATGGCTGCAGGCAGTGAGGGGTTTATTGAGTGAGGGAGTGAAGATCGAATTGCCGGAAGAAAAGCACGAGTAAGTTATATTTTTTCCTGGTTAAGCCAAACTACAACTTGTTCTGATTGGTGATCTTTGCCTATTATTTCACGATATAATTCCGGCCTCCTCGCCTTTATATATCGATGTCCACCTGCCTGGAAAATTTTTTCGGGTGTGAGGGTGCTCGTTACGAAATGATCATCGAATGACCGACATTCTGCCAAAATATCTCCGAATGGGTCGATGATCATAGAGCAGCCATTTTTTAACTGGTCATCGTCCATACCAATTGGATTGGAAAAAATGACATATACAGCATTATCATAAGCCCTAGCGGGTAGCCATTTCATTAACCAGGCACGACCTTTCATTCCATCAAACTCCAACCGCAACGCGGTAGGGTCATTCTCACGGTTTGCCCACAGTTGTGGATCAACAAAACCAGCACCTGGCCTTGTTGAGGGTGTACACATCGTTACATGTGGCATGAAAATGATATTAGCTCCCAATAGCGTTGTGGCTCTTACATTTTCAATAATGTTATTATCATAACAAATCAGTATTCCACACTTCCAGCCATGCAAATCAAAAACACAATACTGATCTCCGGGCAATAGATGTGGATTGATGAAAGGATGCAATTTTCTATACTTGGCTACCAGGCCATTCTTATCCACACATACATATGCCTTGTACAGAAGGTCATTTTCGTCTTTCTCAAAGAGTCCAGCCAGGATAATAATATCCGTCCTTTTGGATATTTCTGTAAGCTTTAAAATGCTTGATCCATTCGGAATAAATTCTGCCAGCGAAAGCATTTGTTCTTTTGACAGATGCCTGGCAAATGAATACCCAGTGACTGAGCATTCATGAAAAGCAATTATCTGCGAACCCTCATCAGCAGCTTTTTGTGCAAGGCTTTCAATAACAGATAGATTATAGTCTTTGTCACCACTTCTGTTCTCGAACTGCGCTGTTGATACTTTTAATTTGTTCATAAGCGATTTTAGTTGAACCCTCAATATCCTGCTTAGAAGACAGAACTTAAAACAAAAATCCGGCTTTGTTTACAAGTTCCTCCACTCAGAAGGCATCCCAACAAAAATCCCGAATCAAAAATGATCCGGGATTCAGTACCCGAGGCCGGAATCGAACCGGCACATCCGAAGATACACGATTTTGAGTCGTGCGCGTCTACCAATTCCGCCACTCAGGCATGTGGACTACTCTACATTATTTACCCAACGGCGCTGCCCGCCGAAGCGTCTCGCGTAGGAGGGTCTACCAATTCCGCCACTCAGGCATAGACAAGACTTCTTTCAAATACCAACTGCGCGCCTGCCCGCCGAAGCGTCTCGCGTAGGAGGGTCTACCAATTCCGCCACTCAGGCATATGGACTAACTTCCTTTACTCACCTAACTGCGCGCCTGCCCGCCGTGCTCCTACGCTGAAGCTTTGGCGCAAGCGTAAGCGTCTCGCGAAGGCGGGTGCAAAGATGACTAAAGTTTGATTTTTTTACAACTATCAATCCATTGGTATTTTGCCACTAAGACACAAAGACACTAAGAATTCCGTAAACTGAATGTGCCTTGGTGCCTTGGTGGCAAAACTTATCCAGCTCTAAGGTTTTTTATACTTGAATCCCTAACTTTCCGGCAAAAATTATCGCATGAAAATTACAAAACATTCAGTGGCCGCCATCCACTACACCTTAAAAGACAACACCGGAAAAGTGCTTGACAGCAGCGAAGGCCGTGAGCCATTGTATTATTTGCATGGAGAAGGCAACTTGATACCGGGAATGGAAGAGGGGCTCGAAGGCCAGGAAAAAGGAAACAAACTTCAATTGACGATAGCGCCTGAGAAAGGCTACGGTCTGCGTGATGAAAAAATGATTCAAAAAATTCCGCGCTCGGCATTTGGTGGAGAAAAAATAGAAAAAGGCATGCAGTTTCAAACAAATAATGGCGGTGTTGTGACCGTGACCAATGTTGGACTTGACCAGATCACTGTGGATGCCAACCATGCGTTGGCCGGGGTGGAATTAAGCTTTTCTGTCGAAGTAATCGAGGTCCGCGCTGCCACCTCTGATGAGATCGCACACGGACATGTGCATGGGCCGGGTGGGCATCATTAGTTGGGTTCTTTATAAATGAAGGGGTCACAACGGACACAAAGAATGCACAACGATCACGAAGAGAAATATTAAACAAAAGTGCGTCGTGCCCTTCGTGGTTCTTGGTGATCTTCGTGACCCATTAGCAAAA
>JAYVRH010000636.1:0-3718 GCA_043776495.1 Cyclobacteriaceae bacterium | reverse complement strand
GGTTGGCTCATATCCGGGAACCGCGGACCGAGTACTTCAAAATTTACTCCACGAAGGGGATTGTCGGGTTGTAAGTTAATATGATCGTCGATCAGCATCAGTTCACCTTTCTTCCATTTCGGATTCAGATTTCCGGCCGCATTGGAAATAAGTAAATATTTTATTCCCAGCATTTTCATCACACGCACCGGCAAGGTAATTTGTTGTGTGCTATAGCCTTCATAATAGTGAAAGCGGCCCTGCATTGCCAGCACCTTTTTACCCTTCACAGTTCCGTAAATAAGTTTTCCACGGTGAAACTCGACCGTTGAAATTGGAAAGTGGGGAATGGAGTTATAGTTTATAACCACCGGATTCTTAATTTCTTTCACGAAAAGTTCGCCCAGTCCTGTTCCGAGGATGACACCGATCTCAGGCGCATCGATACCGTGCGAATGAATGAATGAAGTGGCTTCTTTAATTTCGTTTAGCATATCGGTAGGCAGTGATTGATCAAATATAACTGCAAAAGAGCCTTGAAATTATCGCTTCTCCTCAACTTTTTCCGGTATTCACAAAGTCAGATTATTCTGAACGGCAATCGTTATATTTGATTGGTCATAAAAATCACTATGAAAAATATCTTTACTCTATTGATTATCTCTTCGCTCTCGTTAACGGCAAGAAGTCAATCCTTCAATAATTTTCCAGTGTCCACCCAAAAACCTCCACTCCATGGAAAACATTGGATGGCGATTACGGGCAAGCCTCTCGCTGCTACAGCAGGCGCGATGATCTTTAGCAAGGGTGGAAATGCTGTTGATGCTTCCTGCGCTATGCTGGCGGCCACATGTACAATGTGGGACGTGCTAAGCTGGGGCGGTGAGACACAAGCCTTGATCTATAACCCAAAGACTAAAAAGGTAATTGCAGTTAACGCTATGGGGGTAGCTCCCACGGGTGCAACCGCTGATTTTTTTAAGAACAAGGGGATGAAGTATCCGCCCGCATTTGGCCCGCTTGCAGCCACTACCCCCGGTACACCAGGAGGGCTCATGACGATGCTGGCAGAGTATGGCACCATGAGCCTGAAAGATGTGCTGGCACCAGCCATGCAATTAGCAGATGGCTATCCAATCGAAGCACAAACGGCCAACTCGATTGAGCGCGGCAAAGATCAAATAAAAAAATGGCCCTATTCAAAGAAAGTATTTTTACCACATCTTGGAGAGAAAAGGGAGGCGCCTAGCGCTGGGGAAATTTTTGTACAAAAAGATTTGCTGGCAACGTTACAGAAATTGGTGGAGTCAGAACAACTGGCCCTGAAAAAAGGTAAGACACGGAAGGAAGCGATTTATTCAGCCTATGATCGTTTCTATAAAGGCGACATCGGAAAGGAGATCGCACGCAGCAGTCAAGAGCAGGGTGGATTAATTACTGAACAAGATCTATCCAACTGGAAAGTGAAGATTGAAGAACCAACAGCGACCAACTACCGCGGAGTAGATGTCTATAAAATGCAACAGTGGACACAAGGGCCTGCCTTTCTTCAAACACTCAATATCCTTGAAAATTTCGACCTGAAAAGTATGGGATATAATTCAACCCGGTATATCCATACATTATATCAAGCCATGAATCTTGCATTCGCTGACCGCGACTTCTATTATGGTGATCCAGCCTTTGCAAAGGACCAACCGATGAAAGGACTTTTGTCAAAAGAGTATGCAAAAGAGCGAATTAAACTTATTAATTGGGAAATGAACGACCCGAAGATCGGTCCTGGTGACCCCTACCCTTTTGAAGGCAAGCAAAATCCTTATCAAGATCTGCTGAAGAAATGGGGGAACAATCAGGCCTCACTAAATCAATTTAACAATCCTCTAAGTGAGAAATTCTTACAGGATTTTGCCGCCGGAACCACCTCTGTGGAGGCAACCGATAAAGAAGGATGGGTTGTATCCATTACGCCAAGCGGTGGCTGGGTACCCTCCTGCATTGCGGGTACTACGGGCGTGGGCATGAGTCAGCGAATGCAGTCGTTCGTGTTGGATGCAAGCGAAAATCCTTTCAATGTTGTGGAGCCAGGCAAAAGGCCGCGCGTAACGCTCACACCGAGCATGGCGCTCAAAGACGGGAAACCATTTCTATCTTTTGCTAAACAAGCAGGCGATGAGCAGGATCAACTCCTCCTCCAATTCTTCCTTAATGTGGTAGAGTTTGAAATGACTGTTCAAGAATCATGCGAGGCCCCGAGTTTCAAAACCTTTCAGATGTATTCCAGTTTTGGTGATCATGAAAAAGTGCCCGGCGCGCTCACCCTCAATAGTGCGATGCCTCCGTGGGTGAGAAAAGACTTAACACAAATGGGATACAAGCTTTCGTTTCAGGATCGCACCAGCGGCCCCATCAATGCAATTTATTTTGACTGGGAACATGGAAGTTTCTGGGGTGGATCGAGCAATCATGGTGAGGATTATGGGATCGGGTGGTAAGGGAGTGGGGAAGTGGAAAGTAAGAAGTAGAAAGTGGAAAGCTGAAAGTGGGAAGTTGAAAGCGGGGAGTTGAAAGCGGAAAGTCGAAAGTGAAATAAAAAAGTAGGAAGTGGAAAGTGGAAAAAAATAAAACAAATTATGTTATGAAAAATTTTGTTCGTTTTGGATTCAGCTTCACTGTGTTGACGATGATGCTAAATTACTCCGCTCTTGCACAGACTGTTCCATCAGCAGAGGTGCAGATCAAGACTGCGCTGCTCGCCGCGCCGGAAGAATCAAAGGAGAAAGCGATGGTGTATGGCTACTCGCCAAATGGAGAGTTTATTGTTTTGAGGACTGGTGGAAACGAGATGGTGTGCCTTGGCGATGACCCGGCACAACCTGACTTGAGTGTATCCTGCTATCATAAAAGTCTGGAACCTTTCATGGCCAGAGGCCGCGAATTAAAGAAAGAGAAGAAAACCACTCAGGAAGTATTTGATATTCGCGAGCAGGAGGTTAAGAGCGGAAAGCTTCAGATGCCCAAGCAGCCTGCCACACTTTTTGTTTACACTGCCCCATCTGAAAAATTCAAACCTGAAACAGGGGAAGTTACCGATGGCTATTCGAGGTCGGTGATCTACGTTCCCTATGCAACTGCAGAAAGTACAGGATTACCAGCAAAGCCTGGCGCGCCCGGAATGCCGTGGATTATGAACCCAGGTACGCATAGGGCGCATATCATGATCGATCCACCGAAGAAAAACTGAAACAAATCAAACGTAAAAGTCGCTCTTGTCGGTCCTCGCGACCTCCTCAAATAGCTTTGCGACCTTTTCGGTTACCGCCTTGAAGTATTTTTCTCCTTTTTCTGCGGATGCCTTTCTGGGATCACCCACGCCAGTATCTTTTGTTACCTGAGTCCACTTACGCTCTGCCCAGCCCCAGCCTTCATGCATGGCGCTGAAAAGAAATTTTCTGGATGCTCCGTCTCCAGCCTCTGACAATGGCCTCACAAGCTTTGGTGCCAGGTGGAGGATCAAACTTGTTTCCATTTCTCCAGCATGGTCATCTTTGTTTTCAAAAAATTCTTTTTGATTGATGGATTGAAACCAATTGCATTGACAAAGAAACATGTTGGGAAATTTCAGTCCCAGCTCACGGATCATTGATTTAAAATCATTTCCACCGTGGCTGTTTAGGATGATAAGTTTATGAATGCTTTGTCGATCCAGTACTTCCACCACATCGCGCAGGATGGCCAA
>JAYVRH010000635.1:0-3726 GCA_043776495.1 Cyclobacteriaceae bacterium | reverse complement strand
ATAGATTCCAGCCAGAAGGACCCCATTCAACTTGTCATGGACCAAAAAATTCCGGCCATTAAAGAACCTGAGGATACCAAATATGTCAAACACATCAAGATTCAAAGCAAATTGCTATCGGAGTTCTGGGGCCGACCCATGTACCTGGGTGCTCACGTGTTGGTCCCCGATGGCTTTGAGGAACATCCCAAAGCAATTTACCCTTTGATGTTATACCACGGTCATTTTCCTTCCGACTTTGGTGGCTTCAGCACTGAACCGCCTCCGGATGATATGGACACCTCTGACTACAGCGACAGGTTTGGAATTTATGGCTACAACAAGATTCAGAAACAAGAAGCTTATAGCTTTTATAAGCAATGGACGAGTAAAAAGTTCCCAAGGTTTCTCGCAGTGGAAATTCAACATGCTACTCCTTACTATGATGATTCCTACGCAGTGAACTCTGCCAACATGGGTCCTTATGGCGATGCCATCATGTTCGAACTCCTTCCCGAGATCGAAAAAAACTTCCGGGGCATCGGGCAAGGATGGGCTCGTTTTACATACGGTGGATCTACTGGCGGATGGGAAGCACTCGCGGTGCAAATGTTTTATCCCGATGAATTCAACGGATGTTTTGCGGCTTGTCCTGACCCCATCGACTTCCGTTCATTTTGTCTGGTCGACATTTATAAAGACAAGAATGCTTTCTGGTATGATAGCGATTTTAAAAAATTGCCGCGCCCCGCTCATCGAAATTATCTTGGGCAGATCCAGGCAACCATGGAGGAAACAAATCATTACGAGCTTGTGCTGGGCACACATGGCCGTTCAGGTGATCAGTGGGACGTTTGGGAAGCCGTCTATTCACCACAGGGAGATGACGGCTACCCTAAAAGAATTTTTAATAAAGAGACCGGTGAAATTGATAAGAGCGTAGCCGACTATTGGAAAGAGAATTACGACCTGCGCTACATTTTAGAACGCGATTGGAAAACGTTGGGTCCTAAGCTGCAAGGCAAAATTCATATCTTCTGTGGTGATATGGATAATTACTATCTGAATGATGCGGTGTACCTGATGGAAAATTTTCTTAAGAAAACGAACAGTCCGTTCTACAAAGGAGAAGTAGATTACGGTGACCGGGCCGAGCATTGTTGGAATGGAGATCATAATAATCCAAACTACATCTCGCGACTTCGCTACAACACCTTGTATTTGCCAAGAATCTTGAAAAGAATCCAGGAGAGTGCTCCGAAGGGAGCGGATGTAAAGAGTTGGAGGTATTAATGGAGGTACTGTTCGGAGCGGCCTCCCTGGACAGGTTGGTGACAACACCAAACTCATGCTGTGCACTTCATATGGTCGGTGTTGTCACCGGCCGATCAGGGTTCTCCCTACATTTCCGTTCTACCAAACGTATCCCAACCGTTAAAATAGGTACGTGAAATGTTGAGAAACGAGATTGAAAAAGATGAAGAAGCCTTAATTTTCAGTTTGGATTAACCTTTATGTGAGCAAAATCTTCGACCTAATCATTATTGGCGCAGGACCCATTGGTCTTGCCTGCGCCATTGAGGCAAAGAAAGCAGGCCTTGCTTACCTCATTGTTGAAAAAGGATGCCTCGTCAATTCCATTTACCATTATCCGGCGAACATGATGTTCTTCTCCACATCCGAGCGGCTGGAGATCGGCGAAGTGCCATTCATTTCACACAGTCCGAAGCCCAACCGCATGGAGGCCCTGGAATACTACCGCAGGGTATGCTCTTCATGGGACTTGTCAGTTAATCTTTACGAAGAAGTGAAAACCGTAAAGTCAAAGAATGATTGGTTTGAAATTATCACTTCAAAAAATCAATACATCACAAAAACCATCGTGTTGGCGTTGGGATTTTATGACATGCCTTATCCATTGAATGTCCCCGGCGAAGATTTACCAAAGGTGAAACACTATTACGATGAACCTCATCCTTATTTCCGACAGAAGATCGTAGTGGTGGGTGCTGCGAACTCAGCGGTAGATGTGGCCCTGGAAACCTGGCGGAAAGGAGCGGAGGTCACGATGATCATTCGGGAGTCCGGCATTCGCGACAGCGTGAAGTATTGGGTAAAGCCGGACATCGAAAACAGGATCAAAGAGGGTACCATCGCTGCTTATTTTGATTCGGAAATAAAAAGGATCACCCCTACCACTGTTGAATTTTCAACACGGGATGGTGCTAAAATAATCGAAAACGATTTTGTATTGGCCATGACAGGCTATCAGCCGCCTTTCGAATTTATGACAGCCTGTGGAATTGGTTTTCAAAATGATGACGATCATACTCCCTTGTATAATGACCAAACCATGGAAACCAATGTGCCCAATCTATATCTGGCAGGAGTGGTGTGTGGCGGGTTGAAAACGAACAAATGGTTTATTGAAAATTCAAGGGTCCATGCTTCCACAATCGTTCATCACATCATGGGCAAGCTCAATCGGGCATAAAAAAAACCGGGTTCACCGGCTTCTTTTTGAAAAATGTGTGATCTATTACTTGGCCAACCTGACGTTAACCGCGTTCAATCCTTTCTTTCCTTCTTTCAGTTCAAAGGTGACTGCATCATTTTCCTTGATCGTGTCTACCAGAAGCCCTGATACGTGAACAAAGTATTCTGTTCCCGTTGCTGTTTCCTTCACGAAGCCAAACCCTTTGGCATCATTAAAGAATTTTACGATTCCTTCTTTCATTGTATTGGTTATTAAAATATTTGTGTAAAGGTATTGAATAAATTTGTTTGATGTATACGATGGTATGTCATTAACCCCGGGCTTATTCGATGTTTATTGCGGAAGTGATTTATTGCCACTAAGGCACAAGGACACCAGGCCTTTATCAATGAATTCTTAGTGCCTTTGGGTCCCTGCCTACCGGCCAGGCAGGTTTGTGGCAAATACGCGATTTCTAATGTGCCTCCAGCCAATTCTTTCCTACGCCTACCTCCACTTCCATCGGCACATCCAGGATCACAGCACACTTCATGAGTTCAATCACTTTGGGTTTGACAATGTCCTGTTCGTCTTTGTGCAGGTCAAATACCAATTCATCATGAACTTGAAGGATCATTTTGGATTTTAGTTTCTCTTTTTGCAACCAGCGGTGAATGTTGACCATCGCAATTTTGATGATATCTGCCGCGCTGCCCTGAATGGGTGCGTTGATGGCATTGCGCTCAGCAAACCCACGCGTGGTAACGTTGCGCGAATTGATATCACGCAGGTAACGCCTTCTCCCCAAAATGGTTTCAACATATTCTTTCTCACGCGCCGCGTTGATGGCATCATCCATGTATCGCTTGATGGCTGAGAATTCCTTAAAGTACGATTCGATGATCTCCGCCGCCTCGGTGCGGGAAATATTCAGGTTTTGAGATAATCCGAATGCAGTACTCCCATATAAAATCCCAAAGTTTACCTCCTTAGCTTTCCGCCTCATATCAGGACTGACTTGCGCCAAATCAACTTTAAAAACCTTCGCCGCCGTAGTGGTATGGATGTCGCGCTTGTTGCGAAATGCTTCAATCATGATTTCATCTTTCGCAAAGGACGCAGCGATGCGCAATTCAATCTGTGAGTAATCTGCTGACATGAAAAGAAAATTCTTGTCGCGGGGAACGAACGCACCACGAACCTGTCTTCCTCTCTCCGTGCGGATGGGAATATTTTGGAGGTTGGGGTTATTCGAACTCAACCTCCCCGTG
>JAYVRH010000634.1:0-3729 GCA_043776495.1 Cyclobacteriaceae bacterium | reverse complement strand
GTTGATGAAAAAACCCAAGCCTGTTGGCAGTATGTCTGGGTTATCGGAAGATCAGAAGTTTGAAAACCTGTACCATCTCATCCAACTGATGAAAAGTGATGGTCATGTTTTCAAAAGTGAAATGAATTTCTGCGAAGAAATTGCCGAAAAGTTAGGGTATAAGAAGCAGGTTATCTCTGAGTTATCAAGCAAGATTTACAGTGATCCAAGCATCACCTCTGATCGCAGGGAACTCATGTCACGGGCTCACAAATTCATGAAAAAATAATCCATTCAATCCATGAATTGCTTCATCACAAAAACTAGTGATGAAACAATTCATTTCTTTTCAAATACTTTCCTGCCTCCAAGAATCGTCATTATTACTTCTGTTTTCAACAGATTACTTTCTTCTATTTTCATGATATCCTTAGAGAAGACGGTAAAGTCTGCCAACTTACCTGGCTCGATTGAGCCTTTTACATTTTCTTCAAATGCACCATACGCAGCGTCAAGGGTATAAGCACGAAGCGCCTGCTCCCGTGTTAATTTCTCCTCGGGCTCATAGCCTCCAGGTGGTTCACCTTTCAGGGTCATACGAGTTACAGAAGCGTAGAAACTTGCGATGGGACTTACGGGCTCAACCGGCACGTCTGTCCCATTAATGACTTTTGCTCCAGTCTTTAAGAAGGATTGCCAAATGTAGGCACCCTCCTTGATGCGCTTTTCACCCAATCGTTCGATGGCCCAAGGTCGATCTGATGAAAGATGGATTGCTTGTATCGCCGCAATCACACCAAGCTTCCCAAACCTTGGTATATCCTCAAGGCTCAAGTGCTGGGCATGCTCGATGCGAAAACGATGATCCAGCTTACTTGGATTTTCCTTGAATGCCATTTCATATCGATCAAGAACTTCGCGATTGGCGCGGTCGCCGATGGCATGGGAACAAACCTGATAACCATATTTCAATGCATCGCGTGAAGTCTTAAGTACCGTATCCATGGGCAGTGTGGCCATACCATAAAAGTCAGGACGATCTGAATAGGGTTCCAACAGCCATGCACCGCGTGAGCCTAGTGCTCCATCGCAATTTAGTTTGATGGATCGTATGGTCACCCCTCGAGGATCTATCTCCGGTGGTCTTTTATACCATTCATTGACAAGAGACCTGTCTCTGCCAGAAATCATCACATACAAACGGCTTTTTAGCTTGCCTTCTTTTTTGAATTTTCTGAATACCTCTATGTCCTCGCGAGAAGCGCCTGCATCATGAAAGCCGGTAATTCCATTTCGTGCACATGCCTCCATCGCTAGTTCCAATGCCTGAGCATCCATCTCGGGAGTTTCCTTTGGAATAAACTTGCGGATTAATCCCTGCGCCCTTTCGTTAAATATTCCGGTTGGATTCCCAAGTTTGTCGCGGATAATCTCGCCGCCCTCTCCCATACCTGCTTCCAGTTTTTCTACAGACAATTGGTTTACTCCTGCCAATTGCATTGCCTTCGCATTTGCAAAGCCCGCATGTCCGCTGGCATGGCCAAGGAATACGGGGTTATTGGGCGATGCTTCACTCAATTTTTCGTGTGTCTGAAAACCGTTGACCATTTTCTCTGGTTTTGAATCCCACTTGTCCTGATGCCAGCCACGACCAAGGATCCATTGCCCAGGTTGGGCTTTCGCTACAGCTTGCTTTACTTTCTCTACCAACTCATCATAAGACCTGACACTCATGAGATCCAGGTTAAGCTCATTGTACCCAAGGCCCATGATGTGGCCATGTGATTCAATAAACCCAGGCGTAAGGGTGGCCCCTTTCAGGTCGATCACCAGCGTATTTTCATCTTGATATTTTTCAACGTCTGCAAGTGTGCCCGTAAACAAAATGGTATCGCCTTTAACTGCCAAGGCTTCGACGACTGGGTTCTTTTCGTCCATGGTATAGATATTGCCACCCTTAATCATCAGATCTGCGGGCGTTCTTTTGGATTGACAGCCACATGCAATCAGGAGTGAAAGAAAAATGTATTTTTTCATAGTTAGAACTTGAGCGCATCAATATAATACCAAAGAATTTCTAATCAATTGGATATTACTTAAGCGAAAGAAGATTCAAGTATCTTCGTCAAAAAAATAAATATGAAGCCGCTTTTGATTTTATTTTTTGCTTTCGGGTGTGTTTCCACAGCGCTCGGGCAGAATGTTGGGTTGTCTTTTTCATACTTCGTGCCAAGAAATGGGGATTTTTCAACGCCCATCAGCCCTTTTTCGATTCGTGGGATTGGTGTTGACCTTAACCGTTATATCGCCTTGGAGACAGGGGCCTCGCTCTACCGGATGAGTGGATTAAATGTAATTGATCTCCCCTTTGAAAGTAAATCTTCTCTCACTGGCCCGAATTTTACACTCTTCATACCGGGTGAAGTCGTGTTTCAACTGAAGGGCAAAGGCATTGAATTTGACATCAAAGCAGGCGGGTTCTTCTTTTATTCATTTGATCAACATCTGAACTACGGAAATCTGGATCGTGCTCTCAGGCAACATGAGAAATGGGATGTAGTGAACTCAGACCTTAATTTTGAGAACAAGCCCGGCTTTGGCACCACACTGGGAGTTGAATTAACGGTTGATGTTACGAGCCAATGGGGAATTTCCCTTGAGACCAATTATTTGTCAGGTCAATCAAAGATTCCCATGACAGGAAGCTATGTGGGAGGTACGTTGAGCGGTCCCAACCAATCAATCCAGGCTGACTACAAAGATGCCAAAGTTGATTTTACAGGTTTGGAATTTTCAATCGGTATTATTTTCAATACAGGACGCAGGAAATAGGTGAGTAATTTTTCAACTTCCCTTTTTTTGGATCCTCTCTCCGACATTCTTATTTTGCTCTGCATAAAACTTACGGGTATCATCACGAAACTGAATCAATAACTCATGTGCCTTCCTTCCCATCATGGTAGTGTCTGTGTCAAATTGCTGGACCGGTAGAATCTGATAGGTTTTCCTTGCATCCTGAGCACGATGAACATAGGTTAACGTGTAGTTAACATCTTTGATCGCAACGAAAGTAGAACCATCCTGTTTCACAATTTTTTCCAAATCAACGTGCAGCAACGCTCCTCCATTCCTGTAACGATCTCTTTGTCCCGACAAAAAATTTCCAAGGGAGTATGCGATCAATTGGTCATGGTCGCGTCGCCATTCAATGGGTTGAAGTACATGTGGATGCGAACCAATAACCATTTTTGCGCCCATCTGAAAACAATAATCTGTCAATGCTTTCTGCCAGGCATTTGGCAGACTTTGATATTCTTGCCCCCAATGCATAAAGACGATGATCGCATCCGTATGGTGAGACTTGGCCTTTTCCAAATCGCGTCTGATTCTCGCGGTATCAATGCGATTGACAATGTTCGGTGAGGACACCGGCAAACCATTGGTACCATAGGTATAGTTAAGCAAGGAGAGCCGAAAGCCTTTTGACTCGATAATCAACGGATAATTATTTAACCAGTCGAGCGTGTCTTTGAAGGTACCCGTGTGCAGCAATTCTGCGCTGTCGAGGCGGTCAATAGTTCGCTCCAATCCATACACACCCCGATCGACGCAATGATTGTTGGCTGTGACCAACGCATCAAAGCCGGAATCTTTCAAAGCATCCAATAGTTCATCCGGTGCGCTGAACTGTGGAAAACCTTTATAAGGCGGTCCACCAAGGGTAAGTTCAAGATTGGCGATCGCAAGGTC
>JAYVRH010000633.1:0-13123 GCA_043776495.1 Cyclobacteriaceae bacterium | reverse complement strand
TTTTTAGACTTATGCTGTGTAGCAGCAGGTGTGCAACTCACAACAATCAGCGCAAGGATGATTAAATGTTTCAAAGGATGTTTGATATTAACATTCATAATAAGACAACTTCTTCGTTAATAACCCCTAGTTTTAAATAATTCCTTTTCTGACTAAACTCAAAGATAATCTAGCCTCAGCAAACACGAAACCCGTCTGGCCTTCGTTTTCAGCTAGTACTCATTTTGCCTATAAATAAACCACATTCATGCCAAAGTTTGGGGTATTTGGATTAACAAATCAAAAGGCCAGAAGAAGGAAATACAAAACTGCCTGTCCACCTCGGGGTATTTCGACGAAAGGTACCGACGTGGTATTGCTGATGAATCCTGTATTGGGAGCAACCGGCAGGAGCGAAACAACTTTTGCAAGAGTGAATAAATTTCTGAGCAAGTATTCAACAAGAAATCCCCCAATGGGATTCAAAGTGAATTAACTTGGAATGTCTTCGCGGTTTATTGATGTCTCAGCAAAAATACGCGACCTGCAAACGCAATTCAAAATGTTAAAAATTGAGCCGCACTTAATTCTTGATCGATCGCCCTTGCACTTCATTGTTTAGTTCGAAGATCGCGGCACCGGGACGGGCCGCGAAGACCCCCAGCTAGTTTAATCCCCTCCTCCACTCGTCTTTATTTCATATGAAGTTAACATGGCAGAAAAGTATTCCCGATTCATCCTGGCGATGTTGGTAACTTTTATAGACTTGGGGCACTCGGCCTCGCATGCCAAAGTGTTGGTGCAGGAACCAAATCCTTCAGCATCCATCTGCGCGACCATCCGCTCCGCCCTCTCCTTCCGCTCGGGCTGACCCTGGGGTAAAAGCGCAAACTGCGCAACCTTTGCGCCAACAAACAACATGGCAGATGCATTTTTACAGGCGGCCACACAAGCCCCACATCCAATACAACTGGCGGCATCCATCGCTTCGTCGGCCACCTTTTTCGGTACTGGTATTTCATTGCCATCAGGCACGCCCCCGGTATTGACTGAAACAAATGCCCCAGCTTGCTGAATTCGCTCAAAAGCCATTCGATCTACCACCAAATCTTTAATGACAGGAAATGCCTTTGCTCTCCATGGCTCTACGGTGATGGTATCACCATCGTGAAAGGTGCGCATGTGGAGCTGACAGGTGGTGGTCTGCAATGGTCCATGTGGATGACCATTGATATACATACTGCACATTCCACATATTCCTTCACGGCAGTCATGATCAAAAGCCACAGGTTCCTCATTCTTTTTGATCAGGTCTGAATTCAGGATATCAAACATTTCCAGAAATGACATATCAGGTGAAACATGATCAAGCTTGTAAGTCTTGAATGCTCCTTTCGTGCTTGGTCCCTTCTGTCTCCAAACTTTAAGGTTGATCTTCATATTCATACTGACGCAGATTCGTTTTGTTGGTTGTCCTGATTACTTATAGCTCCGTTGAGTCAACTTCACATTCTCAAATAAGAGTGCCTCCCTGTGGAGTTCTTCCTGCTGATTTTCTCCCTTATATTCCCACGCCGATACATAGGCGAATTCATCATCTTTGCGCATAGCCTCTCCATCTGGTGTTGCAGACTCTTCCCTAAAATGACCACCGCATGATTCCGAACGGCTTAATGCATCGTCCACCATGAGCTCACCCAATTCCAGGAAATCAGCAACCCGTCCTGCTTTTTCCAACTCCTGATTCAACTCGGTGGCGATACCGAGCACGTTTACATTTTCCCAAAATTCTTTCTTGATGACCTGAATCTTTGCTTTGGCCTTCCTAAGTCCACTTTCATTGCGCGACATGCCGCAATATTCCCACATGGTAAGGCCCAGCTCACGGTGAAATTCGTCTACCGTTTTCTTTCCTTTAATAGACAACAACTTCTTCACCCTGTTGTCCACGTTATCAATCGCTTCTTTAAACTCGGGACGGTCTGTTCCAATTTTTTCCCAGGGCAATCCAGCCAAATAATCTCCAATCGTATAGGGAATAACAAAATATCCATCTGCCAAGCCTTGCATCAACGCGCTGGCACCTAACCGATTTGCGCCATGATCGGAAAAATTAGCTTCTCCAAGTGCGTACAAACCAGGTACACTGGTCATTAAGTTATAATCCACCCACAATCCTCCCATCGTATAATGTACAGCTGGGAAGATCATCATCGGCATTTCGTATGGGTTATCTCCTGTGATCTGTTTATACATGTCAAAGAGGTTGCCGTACTTTGCTTCAATGGTTTTTCTTCCATCGCGTTTGATGGCATCGGCAAAATCAAGAAATACAGCAAGGCCGGTAGGTCCTACACCACGCCCTTCGTCGCACACCATTTTCGCATTTCGTGAGGCAACATCGCGCGGAACAAGATTGCCGAAAGAAGGATAACGTCGCTCGAGGAAATAATCCCGGTCTCCTTCCGCAATCTTAGCAGCATCTTTCGCTTTGAGGCCTTTTACTCCCACCTTCGGAGCCCACACCCGTCCGTCATTTCTCAATGACTCTGACATCAGGGTAAGCTTTGACTGGTGGTCGCCGGAAACAGGAATGCAGGTAGGGTGAATCTGTGTGAAACACGGGTTGCCGAACATGGCACCTTTCTTATGGACTCGCCACGCCGCCGTTACGTTTGAGTTTTTTGCATTGGTGGACAGATAAAAGACGTTTCCATAGCCTCCTGTGCAGAGAACAACAGCGTGAGCGCTGTGTGATTCAATTTTTCCAGTCACCAAGTCCCTAGTAATGATACCGCGGGCTTTACCATCGACAATTACGACGTCAAGCATCTCGGTGCGGTTGAACATTTTCACCTTGCCATTGGCAATCTGGCGGTTAAGGGCAGAGTATGCTCCCAGCAACAATTGTTGTCCTGTTTGACCACGGGCATAAAAGGTTCTGGAAACCTGAGAGCCACCGAAAGAGCGATTGGCCAGCAAACCACCATACTCGCGTGCAAACGGAACACCTTGTGCAACACATTGGTCGATAATATTGACACTTACCTCTGCCAGACGGTGAACATTTCCCTCACGGGCACGGTAGTCGCCCCCTTTTATAGTGTCATAAAAAAGACGATACACGCTGTCGCCATCATTCTGATAATTTTTTGCTGCATTAATTCCACCCTGGGCTGCAATAGAGTGAGCCCTTCGCGGACTGTCTTGAAAACAAAACGCTTTGACGTTATAGCCAAGTTCTCCCAATGATGATGCGGCAGAGGCGCCTGCCAATCCGGTTCCTACTACAATGATTTCATATTTCCGCTTGTTGGCCGGGTTCACCAGCTTCAGGTTGAACTTATGCTTCGACCATTTTTCAGCCAACGGTCCAGCGGGGATTTTTGAATCTAATTTCATCATGCTCAATCTTAAACTTTCTCTGAAAAAAACATCCAAACAGGTATCAGGGCAAATAGTGCGGGTACAATTACCGCAAAAGTTTTTCCAACGAAACTAATAACAGGATTGTACTTCAAATGGTTTAACCCAAGGGTTTGAAATGCGCTCACAAATCCATGCCACAAGTGAAAGGCTACGCCGATCATGCAGAAAACATACAATGCTACGTACCACTCTACCGCAAACCAGTGGGAAACGATCGTGTAAATATCTCTTACTTCCTTTCCGTCATAATTAACAGTAGGTATTCCACCGTAATGCATTTGAGCCCAGAAGTCTTTTAGGTGAATCACCAGGAACACGAGAATGATCGTGCCCAGGATACCCATGTTACGAGAGGACCAGATAGAAGACTTTGAACTGTGGACGGCATATCCTTCCAGGCCCCTCGCCTTTCGGTTTTGGACGGTGAGGATCGCCGACCAGATAATATGAATTAGTATAAAACTGAAATTAGCCTTGGAAATAGTCTGTATGAGCGGATTGGTACTCATGAATTCAGCATATACGTTGAAAGCATGGCCGCCATCGTTCTTAAGCAGTTGGAGGTTTCCAATAAGGTGAATAAGCAAAAAAGAAATCAGAAAAAGACCTGTGAGGGCCATCACAAGTTTTCTCCCCAGCGTGCTGGAGAACATGTCAAGAAACCACTTCATAGTGTGTTTAGGGGTTTTACAGGTGAACCAAAAATACTTCTCAAAGCTTTACCAAACAATTGAGAAGGCTTTTAAATCTGTTATTTGAAAATACCTTGAAAGCAAACAAGTCCAGGCTTGGGGCTTCCCTGCGACTAGATTAATTTTACCAATTACCACTACGCTCCTATTTCATGTATTTGATTTTCGATACGGAAACCACCGGTGTTCCGCATAATAAAACTGCACCGTTAACCGACCTTGACAATTGGCCCCGGGTCGTTCAAATCGCCTGGCAATTGCACGATGGAAAAGGTGCGTTGCTTTCCCAAGAGAGTCATATCATCAAGCCAGATGGTTTTGATATTCCTTACAAGGCTGAGCAAATCCATGGCATTTCAACAAAGCGGGCACTTGAAGAAGGACGTCCACTAAAGAATGTGTTGAACTCCTTCCTGGCCGACCTTGAAAAGACTTCTGTCTTGGTGGGGCACAACATTGAGTTCGATATCAACATCCTGGGCGCCGAATTTATCCGCCAGCACCACTCAATAGAAAAACTTTTGGCCACGGCAAAAGTCGACACAGGACTTGTTTCGGTAGAATTCTGTCAGCTTCCCGGCGGACCGGGCGGCAAACTAAAAATGCCCAGGCTCCTTGAACTGCATGAAAAACTTTTTGGGAAAGGTTTCGGTGATGCACACGATGCCTCCTATGATGTGGCAGCCACAGCCCGCTCTTTCTTTGGATTGATCAGCCAAAAGGTGGTGAAGCCATTCGATTCAACACCACTGAAAGAGATCGAATATGAAGAACCTAACCTCGAAGCCGGAAACAACAGCAAGCGCGAGAAAAAGAAGAAATCGGGCTACTCAGCTGAAGGTACGACGACCGGGCTCACAGAAAAGCCTTTCTTTCATCTCCACCTTCATTCCCAATACTCCGTTTTACAGGCTACTGCCAATGTCCACGACATTATTCTGAAAGCGAAGGAGCAAAACATGACTGCGATTGCTCTCACGGACCTGGGAAACTTGTTTGGAGCTTTTAAGTTTGTGAGCGAAGCTTTGAAGAATAACATTAAACCCATTGTGGGTTGTGAATTTTTTCTGGCGGATGAACGAAAGAAGACAAAATTCACCAAGGACAATCCCGATAAGCGATACCAGCAGATACTGATTGCCAAAAATGAGGCAGCCTATCATAATCTTGCCAAGCTTAGTTCTTTGGGATTCATGGAAGGACTTTATGGCATTCATCCCCGCATCGACAAAGGATTGGTGGAACAATACAAGAATGGATTGATTGCAACGACCGGTGGTCTCAACTCAGAGATTCCACATCTTATTCTTCATGTGGGAGAGCGACAGGCAGAAGATGCCTTTAAATGGTGGCATAAAATATTTGGACAGGATTTCTATGTAGAATTAAACCGCCATGGCATTCCTGAAGAAGACCATGTAAACCAGACTTTACTCCGTTTCTGCGAAAAATATAAAGTGAGATATTTTGCGGCGAATGAAGTTTTTTACCTCGAGAAAGAGCAATCAAATGCCCACGATGTTCTGCTGTGCATCAAAGAAGGCGAATTTCAATCCACACCCATTGGTGAGGGCCGTGGTAAACGCTATGGTTTGCCAAACAACGAATTCTATTTCAAATCCCAGGAGGAGATGAAAAATCTGTTTCGCGACCTGCCGGAAGCGATTGATACGATCAGTGAGATCGTTGACAAGATTGAGAGTTTCAAGCTTGAACGTAAGGTGGCGCTCCCAAAATTTGATATCCCGAAGACATTTAAATCGGAAGATGATTATTTAAAGCATCTCACATACGAGGGTGCGAAGAAAAGATATCCTGCTTTAACGACTGAGGTCAAAGACCGAATTGAGTTTGAGCTTGAAACAATCAAGAAGACGGGCTACCCGGGATACTTCCTCATTGTACAAGATTTCACTTCGAAAGCCAGAGAGATGGGCGTCTCGGTGGGACCGGGCCGTGGGTCGGCCGCGGGATCTGTGGTAGCCTACTGTACGGGAATTACCAATGTGGACCCGATTGCGTACGATCTCCTGTTCGAGCGGTTTCTCAATCCCGATCGCGTGTCACTCCCTGATATTGATATTGATTTTGATGACGAGGGTCGCGACAAAGTCCTGAATTATGTGATTGAAAAATATGGTCACAATCAGGTAGCGCAAATTATCACTTATGGTACGATGGCCGCCAAATCATCCATCCGGGATGCAGCTCGCGTCATGGAACTTCCTCTGGCGGATGCGAACAGCCTTGCCAAGCTTGTGCCAGAACGACCGGGGACGACCCTCGCAAAAGCATTTGAAGAGGTTAGAGAACTTGAGGACATACGGAAAGGAAACGACAAACGCGCTGAGGTGTTGAAGCAAGCCATCGTCATCGAAGGCTCACTGCGCAACACAGGTACCCACGCTTGTGGCGTCATCATCACGCCGGATGACATGACAAAACTAATTCCAGTCTCGACGGCAAAGGATTCCACCATGCTCGTCACCCAATTTGACAATAGCGTGGTGGAGAATGCGGGCATGTTAAAGATGGATTTTTTAGGATTGACAACGCTGACCATTATTAAGACAGCCCTGAAGAACATCAAGAAGAGAAAAAACATTGACGTTGATCTGGAAAAAACGCCACTGAATGATGCTAAAACATATCAGCTCTATCAACGCGGTGAGACAGCCGGTACATTCCAGTTTGAAAGCGAGGGGATGCTAAATTACCTGCGGGCGCTTAAGCCCGATAAGTTTGAAGATCTCATTGCGATGAACGCCCTTTATCGGCCAGGGCCCATGGAATACATCCCCAACTTTATCGCCCGCAAGCATGGGCGCGAACCCATTCGCTATGACTTGCCCGTGATGGAAGAGTATCTGAAGGATACCTACGGCATTACTGTGTACCAGGAGCAGGTCATGCTGCTTTCGCAGAAGCTTGCCAATTTTTCCAAAGGTGATGCCGACGTTTTGCGGAAGGCCATGGGCAAGAAGCAGAAGGAGGTCCTTGACAAGATGAAAGATAAATTCATCGATGGATGTAAGAAAAACGGTCACGACGAACGGATTGCCGACAAGATCTGGAAAGACTGGGAAGCGTTTGCACAATATGCATTCAATAAGTCACATTCAACCTGCTATTCTCTAATAGCCTATCACACGGCCTATCTTAAAGCCAACCATCCGGCCGATTATATGGCCGCCGTACTTACGCATTCTCAAAGCAATCTTGAGAACGTCACCTTCTTCATTGAAGAGTGCCGCAAGATGGGCATTGAAGTGTTGGGACCCCATGTGAATGAGTCGGGGGTGTATTTTGAAGTAAACAAAACCGGGGCAATCCGCTTTGGCCTGGGTGCCATCAAGGGAGCAGGCGACGCCGCAGTGGAGTCGATCATCCTCGAGCGTGATGCGCATGGACCCTTCAGCGACATTTTTGATTTTGCCAAGCGGCTGAACGCGCGGTCGGTGAACAAAAAAACGTTTGAATCTCTGGCGCTCTCCGGGGCCTTTGATTGCTTTGCGGAATTTCATCGGAGACAATATGTCTTTGCTAAAGAGGGAGACATCAACCTGACAGAAAAAGCTTCCCGTTACGCCGCAAAACTGCAGCAGGAAACGATGAGTGCACAAGTGAGTATGTTTGGTGGATCGTCCGGAACGGAAGTACCGAAACCGAAGGTAGACCCGGTAGAACCATTCAGTGAAATCGAGAAACTACATTTCGAAAAGGAGGTGGTGGGCGTTTACATCTCCGGCCATCCGCTGGATAATTTCAAATTTGAAATCGACACATTCTGCTCTGCGAATATTACAGAGTTGAACAACATTGAAGCATCAGAAGGAAAAGAATTTAAAATAGGCGGCATTGTGTCAACCGTGGAACATAAAATGACCAAAACTGGCCGTCCTTTTGGGAAAATGTCGGTGGAAGACTATTCTGGTAAATATGAATTTGTGTTGTGGAGTGATGACTACTTGAAATTCAAATCTTTCCTGATGCCCGGCCTATTCTTGTTTATTGAAGGAAATGTGCTGCGTAAAAGCTGGGGCGAGCAAAACCTGGAATTCAAAATAAGGAATGTTGACCTGCTGAACGAGATTGGTGTGAAGCGGGCCAAGGGCCTCCAGGTAAAAGTGAGCGCTTCCTCACTCAATCCAGCGCTGATAAAGCAGTTAGAATCCCTTTGCCAGGAATATAGCGGTGGAACTCCTTTTTATCTTAAACTTCTCGGTGAAAGTGACAGCATAAGTGTGGAGCTCCTCTCGCGCAAATTCAGGGTCAAGCCGGTGAATGATATGGTGAAGAAAATCAAGAAAATACCTGAGCTGGAAGTGGAAGTAGTTTATTGAGAGGCTATTGGCTTTTGGCAATTCACGCCAGCTTTATTGGGAACTCAAGCCAACGGCTAACGGCCAAAAGCCAAGTACTCCGTCACCCAAACGACAAACTTCATATTTTGATATTGGACGTTGAACTTCTGCGTCTATCTTCGCGTTACAAAATCAGACGCATTAAAAACACTTAAAACGTACCTAAAATGGGAAAAGCAATAGTATTGACAGATGCAAACTTTGACGAAACAATCAAATCGGATAAACCTGTATTGGTGGATTTTTGGGCTGAGTGGTGCGGACCTTGTAAAATGATCGGTCCCGTAGTCGAAGAATTGGCCGGAGACTACGAAGGACAAGCGGTGATTGGCAAGCTCAATGTGGATGAAAATCCAGAGGTGACTGCTCGTTTCGGCGTGAGGTCAATCCCTACTTTGCTGGTATTCAAAAATGGCCAGATCGTTGACAAGCAGGTGGGTGCCGTGCCCAAGTCTGTGCTTTCTTCGAAATTGAAGGCGCAAGTTGCGTAATTGATATGTTGAAAGTCTTTAAGCCAGTGGGTCACTCCATTGGCTTTTCTATTTCTAAATTTGAACTGGTAGGCTCCATTCGAACATTGCAGATTATTAGCCACCACGTCATCAGGAAACTAATAAATAATGATCAAAGAACATTGTGATTTCGTGTCCCTGCCTACCGGCCAGGCAGGTTAGTGGCAATAAAAACTTGGATACTACTTGTTTAGAATCACCCGGAGACATGAATGAGGTTAGGTTATCAAATTCCGAAAATGAGAAGATAATGTTGGCATCGATGCTATTTGTTTTTCTGCTCTTGCCTTGCTTTAGCCGAGCCCAAAATCTTTCTCCGGCATCAAAGATAACACCCATCATGACCAATCTCCTGAATGGCATGCCCATCGTGAGACCCCCTTCCAATGTGGTGGGAAATATTTATTTCGACGAAAGATGGAGGCCGTCCTCTTTTACATTGTATGAAAACAAGGAAACCGTTGAAGGCTATCCCATTCGTTACAATATCTACTTTGACGAGCTTGACGTCAAGACCAACACTGGCGAACGCGCTTTGGAAAGCTCAAAAGTCAAGAGTTTTATTCTGCGAGACAGCGTCACCAACTCATTTATTAACGGTCGGGAGTACACACTGGATGAAGTTCCCTTGAAAGGGTTCCTCGAAGTTCTTGTGGATGGACCCGTCCAATTGCTTAAGAGATTTTCCCTTATCGTAAAAGATCCGGATTATAATCCGGCCATTGGAGCAGGCAGTAGAGATACACGAATTTCGACGCACTTCGATTTTTATTATGCAAGAGAGAATAAAATGTTTGAGATCAAGGGTAAAAAGAAACTGCTTGCCTCTTTTGGCAACAAGGCCTCCGAAGTGGAAAGCTTTATGAAGGCTAATTCAGTTTCGGCCTCTTCTCAGGAGGGCATGGTGAAGATTTTTACTTATTATAATTCACTTTTGAATTAGTTCAAAGGTGTTGTCTTCGCGGCCCGCCTCGGTGCCGCGAGCTTCGAATTTAACTATGAAATGAAAAGTTGGCATCGCCTTAAAATGAATTGAGTGAGGCTCGACAGGCAGCACATTGAATTTCGTTGGTAGATCGCGGTATTTTTGATGTGACATCAAAAAACCGCGAAGACATCCGCAACGAGATTAAAAAAGTTTCTTTCGATTTGTTAAGTCGCAAAGCAGATCTACGACAAATTGTTAC
This sequence comes from Cyclobacteriaceae bacterium, assembly GCA_043776495.1. Taxonomy (GTDB): domain Bacteria; phylum Bacteroidota; class Bacteroidia; order Cytophagales; family Cyclobacteriaceae; genus ELB16-189. Next base: position 2,960 of record JAYVRH010000633.1, on the reverse strand, counting down.
TTTTTTTGATTGATTCTTATTTTGGAGTTACCACCGGACTCATATCCAGCGGGCATGAATCGCTTCGAAAACATGGGGATATTTAGATGTTCAATTTCTTAAGTCTTTCGACCATTTCAAAAACGGCTGGGCAAACCAGGGTATTCTTATGGGTGAGGTCCATGATCTGTACCATTTTCTTCCGATTGGTGTGGGGGTATTCACGACAGGCTTTCGGGCGATCTTCGTAAACTGAACAATAATTTTCCGGACCTAGAAAGGGGCATGGTGACGACTTCAACACATAATCGCGATCATCGTCGATGGATAAGTACTTATCAATGAATTCTCCCGGCTTCATACGTAAGGCCTTTGACAAGCGCTCAATGTCATTTTGATAGAAGATTGGACTTGTGGTCTTGCAGCAGTTGGCGCAGTCTAAACAATTGAACTCCTGAAAAACTTCTTCATGCTGCTGATGAAATGCATCATCTACTTTGCGGGGATCTTTATTTTTCAAACCACCTAGAAACTTCTTGTTCTCTGAGGATTTGTTTTTTGAAATTTCATTGAACCGACCAACCTCCATGGCCCAAAGGTAGCGCATCCACCATTCCCTAAACCTATGGAGTCAGGCTATTTCGCTGAGTTTTCGCGGAGAATACATTTCGAGATGCACAGAGAAATATAAGGTAATTTGTAAAACAAAAAGGCCGGGGTTACCAGCCTTTGAACGTTCAGAACTAAGTACTCGTGTTATTATCGAGATGAAACCGTAAATCGCTGTCTGTTACTTCTTTCCGAATTGCCTTGCACTCGCAAGAAGAATGCTCCATTCAGGGCGTGAACAATTTGTATCACGTAATCTCTGCGCTTACTTACCACAACGTGCCTTTCACCTTCTGAGGTAGTGATGCTTACTGCATATCTTTCGCCCACTGACCACGTAGCGATTGCCCCAATTGAAAGGAGTAATAGACCCAATACTATGGAAATATGATTTGCATCGAATGCCCAATTTTCCATTCCGGGTATGATTCGGGTAACCAAATTCCTTGCACCTGCCACCCCTAGAATGAACCCTACGATCAACAACAGGATTCCAGGAAGCCTTGCTGGTCGAAGGATTGAAAATCCATGCTTGCTGATTCCATCCAGATCATACCATTTTTTTCGTACGCGAAGCACGGAGTCTGTCACCGTTACATCATGCCCATCCGCGTACAACACATTTTCAGTTTTCATAAGTGTATAGTTATTTGCTGATTAATACCGAAAGGCCTCAAAAGGTGCTGAAAAATGGCTCAATCCTTCGGTAGTGGGTAGAATAAGGAGGTAGGCTGCTGAGGGAAACGCCTGGGGTTCCCGCAGATTCTAAGACCTGGGAGCTAAAACTAGATTTCTAACTTGGGTCAGGCTGAATTTGGAATCTTTACTTTGCCACAGATTGCACAGATTACCACTGATAAAATCATCTGCGAATATCTGTGTAATCTGTGGCTATTAAATTGATCTTGGCTATAGAGCAGGTGACGAGTTAGATGGAATTTCCGCAGATCGAATACACCGCAGATCAAGCAGATTAATACAAAAGTATCTGCGCAGATCAGCGTGGGCCCGATCTGCGGGAATCCTCGGGAACCCTTTGGAATCATCGGTAACAAATCTCTTGATACGGACAGTATCTGCAGATATCGGTATTGCTCGTCTGTTTGAATGTTTCCGCCGGATTGAATAATTCTTCCAAAAGATTTTTCAGTCGTTCCTCTAGTTCTTTTAACAAGGGCGAAACATCCTCGATCGTCTTCCCATTCATTTCCAGCCCAAACGTAAGCTCATCATCAAAAAGATTGGTCGGGTTGTATAATCCGGGTTTGACATGAAGTCCTGCCTCGGGATAGTTGGATTTGTACAGAAGAGCATAAAGCAAGGTTTGAAAAGCTGAAGCATTTCGATTCTTTGCATCATGTTCGAAAAGCGATTCAACACTTTTGAAATCAAATTTGGTTCTACCGGTCTTGTAATCAATGACCCGCACCAAGTTTCCTTTCCGATCAAGCCGGTCTATCTTACCACCCACCACAGCCTGTCCTGGCATGTGAGAGATGGGTACATAATATAACAGCCCTTCGCGTTCAAGACCTTCAATGGAAAAGGGTGCATATTGCTGGTCATGGCCAATGATGTGATGGACAAAACTTTTAATAATCTCACGAACCACCAGGCGCTGTCCTTCATAAATTACTTTTTTCTTTGGGTCCAACTCATAGGTATCAATAAAGACTAAGTCGATTAACTGATTTGTTACCGCTTCATGATTGGTAAAGTCGGCTACTTCGATCAAATTGGTTTTCTTTTGCTCCTGTATGCGTTTATAAAACCGCTCCATGACAGCATGGACAAAGTTCCCCAACACCCGGGCATCCAGATCTTCCTCCACTTCCTTTGCCTCTCTGATCTTCGCGATGTGCTTTAAATAAAACTTTAACTGGCAATCGATATAGGTATTTATTGCCGATGGCGAAATCCCTTTGAACCGTCGTCCTCCTTCATTGAGATTGGCAATGTCCTGTAAAACCCGGGCATTCTTTTTAATCTCAATGGGTTTGATCTCATGTGGTTGAATGGGGTTGTGCAGCACCCGATGTTCAGGTTTCCAACTTGACTCGAACTGAATTTGCTGAAGATACCGGCTCATCTCTCCTTGACCCAACACGTCCGTTTCTGTGTTATAAAACAAGAATACATTCTCAGCCCGCTGCAACGTCCGATAAAAAAGATATGCATACATCGCATCCTGATGCTCCGCAGTAGGTAAGGAATAAGCTTTCCGGATATTATAAGGTATGTAGGATGCTTTATTTCCTGAGGCAGGAAGGGCACCTTCATTCAGCGAAAGCACAAACACATTCTTGTAATCGAGGTTTCGTGTTTCAAGGACACCCATCACCTGAACACCTTTGAGTGGCTCGCCGGTGAAT
>JAYVRH010000632.1:0-13142 GCA_043776495.1 Cyclobacteriaceae bacterium | reverse complement strand
CAGGTTTAAGTATGGAGGCGAGGACAATTCTTCTTTTTTTTCGTTCTTGCGCCACGATTTAAAAATAGGATTTAAATGGAACTCCGCGAACAAATTGAACTAGCCTGGGATAATAGAGAGTTACTAAAGTCGTCGGCTACCCAGCAAGTCATCAGGGAAGTCATCAACCAACTGGATAAAGGTCTTTTGAGAGTCGCAGTACCTGAGGGCAATTCCTGGACGGTGAACGAATGGATTAAGAAGGCGGTCATTTTATATTTTCCCATCCAGCAGATGGAAACAACCGAAGTTGGCCCCTTTGAGTTTCACGATAAGATTCCGCTCAAGCGTAACTACAAAGCATTGGGTGTCCGGGTGGTGCCCTCTGCCGTGGCGCGATATGGTTGCTTCATCAGCAAAGGTGTGATCCTGATGCCCTCCTATGTCAATATAGGTGCTTATGTAGACGAAGGAACCATGGTGGATACCTGGGCCACGGTAGGCAGTTGTGCCCAGATTGGCAAGAATGTTCACTTGAGCGGCGGCGTTGGGATAGGGGGAGTACTAGAACCCGTGCAGGCTGCACCCGTAATTATCGAAGACAATGCCTTCATTGGATCCCGATGCATTATTGTGGAAGGGGTGAGGGTGGGGCGTGAGGCAGTGTTGGGTGCGAATGTTGTCTTGACCGGCAGCTCAAAAATTATCGACGTTACAGGCACCACCGCGGTGGAATATAAAGGATACGTTCCGGAGCGATCGGTGGTGATTCCGGGCACCTTGCCCAAGAAATTCCCGGCAGGTGAATATCAAGTTCCTTGTGCTTTAATTATTGGTAAGCGAAAAGAAAGCACAGACAAGAAGACCTCTTTGAATGAGGCATTGCGTGAAAACCAAATTTCAGCATAGCCTTGGCATGACCTTTGAATGACTCCTTAGTATCAATTAATTTTGAGCCATGAAGAAGTTGGTATTTGGCCTTGCTTTGGGCGTCGTCTTAAGTAGTTTTCTGATCGAAAGGAATAAGGAAATTCCGGTTACAAAGAATATCGGCTATGGCAGGGGTGAAGAACTCGAATATCGGGTGAACCTTGCTTTTTTTACGGTGGGCAAAGCGATCACCAGGGTGGACAATCGATATCACAACATCAATTCACGCACTTGCTATAAGGTAGATGCCTATGGTGAGACCAGCAGTTGGATTTCCTGGGTAGCGAGAGTGGATGATAACTGGGGTGCCTATGTGGATACCGCCACCTTAACAACGCAGGTCTCCTATCGCAAATTGAAAGAAGGTACTTACCGAAGAGATGAACTGATCAATTTCGATCAGAAAAATAATAAAGTTGAAGTCAGGGTGAAGAATAATGAGACCGGCGTGTATGAAGAGCCTAAAGTGTATGATGTTCCCCCAAATTCAAAAGACCTTGTCGCAGGATTTTTGTTTCTGCGGATTGTTGATTTCAGCAAAATTCCTAAAGGAGATACCATTTCGATTTCTGGCTTTTTTGAGGATGCGTTCTATCACCTGAAGATAATTTATCAGGGCAAGGAGGTCGTGAGTACGAAAGTCGGTAAGATTAATTGTGTGAGGCTCCGGCCCATCATGCCTGACAATAAAATGTTTGATGGGGAAAATTCAATTTTGTGTTGGGTGTCGGATGACCTTAACCGGATCCCTGTCAAGATGCAGGCCAGGATGTTTATTTTTGGAACCACCGGACTCGAACTGACGAGTGTCAAAGGATTGCGCAATCCATTAAATACCGTTCATTAACTTTCTATGGTTACCAAATTCCAATAAGAAGGAATTGTAAACAACCCTTCGATGTAATAATTTAGACGCATTCAAACCTAAACTTAAACTTAGCCCCGGATTTATGTTCAAAGAATTCAAAGCTTTTGCCATGCGTGGCAATGTGGTTGATCTTGCAATAGGTGTAATCATTGGAGGCGCTTTTGGCAAGATTGTAAGTTCACTAATAGATCATGTCATCACACCCTTGTTACTAAAGCCCGCATTGGAGGCAGCCAACCTGACCCGGTTGGAGGACCTTACCATACTTGGTTCCGTTAAGTACGGAAGCTTTTTGTCGGCGGTGATCAATTTTATTATAATCGCTTTTGTGCTGTTTCTTATTGTGAAAGGAGTAAATGCTGCGAAACAAAAGGAAGAGGCCAAACCAGAACCGCCCCCAGCTCCACCCCAGGATATACTATTGCTGACAGAAATAAGGGACCTGCTGAAGAAATAGGATTGATTGACAAACCAGGACTAATTCCTATTTCGTTATTGCTTTCTAAACCGATCGGCGATCATCAGTTCCTTAATTCCTGGAGCATATTTGTAAAATCCACTCCCTGACTTAATACCTTTATGCCCCGCTTGTACCATGTTCACCAGCAGAGGACATGGGGCATATTTTGGATTTCCGAATCCTGCGTGTAAGACATTCAAAATGGATAGACAGACATCCAGTCCGACGAAATCTGCTAACTGGAGTGGTCCCATGGGGTGGGCCATTCCCAATTTCATGACGGTGTCGATTTCATCAACACCCGCCACACCTTCATGCAGGGTATGGATGGCTTCGTTAATCATCGGCATGAGTATCCGATTGGCCACAAAACCAGGATAGTCGTTCACTTCAACCGGGACCTTACCAAGGCTGCGAGCGAGATCCATGATGGTCTTCGTCACTCCGTCACTGGTACCGTACCCTCGAATCACCTCCACCAGTTTCATGATTGGTACTGGATTCATAAAGTGCATGCCGATTACTTTGTCGGGACTCTTGGTAACCGATGCGATTTTAGTAATGGAAATGGAGGAAGTATTTGACGCAAGAATGGTTTCAGGTTTTGTATTTTCATCAATCTCGCGGAAGACCTTGAGCTTCAAGTCGATGTTTTCAGTGGCAGCCTCGATCACAAGGTCAGCATCTTTTACACCTTCTTTCAAAAAAGTAGTGGTTACAATATTGGCCATTGCGAGGTCCTTTGTCTCTTTGGACAGGGTTCCTTTCTCGACCTGGCGCACTAAGTTTTTCTCAATGTTGGCGAGGGCTTTTTTCAAATAGTCCTCGGAAATATCAATCAAAGAAACACGATGCCCATTTTGTGCAAATGTGTGAGCGATCCCGTTGCCCATTGTACCAGAACCGATGACAGCAATATTTTTCATACGGTACCAAAGGTAACGATCAGTACTCAAAAATTGATCACGAGTTTACGACCGCATAGTTCATTCTATTCAATGGAAACCAGTTGGGCATAGCCCATGGCATTGAACCTTAGCACGAGCTTGAGGGCAACGGTGTCTGTGCCCCCGCAACCCGGCCCGGGAGTGATGGAGTAATAAAAGAATTTTTGATTGCGTTTGTATAGTTCATTTTGGTCGGGTCTGCCTAATAATTTTATTATATCCATCTCTGCAAGGCCCTTCAGTTTCGTAAACTCCTTTCGCAGCGTACCTTCCATGGATTGCCTGGCTCCGTGGCAGGCGTTTTTGTCCTTCTTCCATTCATCGGTGTCTATTCCATCCAACGTGGGAAGTTCTTTTCCGCAGGAGTTCAGCAGCAAAACTAAAAGGACAGCACTATGCCTTAACCGCATGCTGATGTTTGGATAAGAAGTAAAACCATACGGTGGAAATGGTGAAATAAACGACCGCTACAATGATGAAGTTGATTGACCATTGATAGACAATACTAACTGCTACAAGTCCCGCGGGATAAACAACGATCCGTAGCCACTCTGCGCGCCTGACCCAGGGTTTATGATCAAACAATACTCCGCAGTTGACTACCGCAATTGTAATCAATCCGGAAATGATTGCTTTCTCCGTCATTGAAAATTTCGATTGATTGAAAAGGAACAAAGCCGTCACCGCCAGGCATACTATGTACTGGAAGAGGACATAGTAGTTAAGTAAGATGGTCGAAGGCGTTTCATATTTTTGATAGCGACTCTTTTCAACCGCCGGAGCAGGTCTGTATCCGCCAAGGTAATCGGGCAGCCACCCGGGTTTTTTGAACATGTACCTGAATTTATCACGCCAGGAAGTAATCATTTTCATTTCGTGTGCCATAGTATTATAATGACTGAAATTTGCCCACACGGCGTTCCAGCTTTGAATGGGCTTCGTAATTCCATAGGTAGGTCGCTCTTCTTCAGCCTGGAAGGTGCCAAACATCTTATCCCAGATGATTAATGAACCAGCATGATTTTTATCGATGTACTTCGGGTTCCTACCGTGGTGCACCCGATGATGGGAAGGGGTATTGAAAACGTATTCAAACCAACCCATTTTGTTGATCGTTTCAGTATGGATCCAAAACTGGTACAATGTGTTGAACGCGGAGACCAGGATAAAATCTAGTGTGTTGAAACCTAGGAGTGCGATCGGCAAACTGAATGCAAATGTCCACACCACCTGGAAGCTGCTTTGGCGCAATGCCACTGAAAGGTTATACTCTTCGCTTTGATGATGGACGACATGTCCACCCCAGAATAGGTTGATTTCATGACTCATTCTATGGGCCCAGTAATAGGTAAAGTCAGTAAGAAGGAACAAAGCCAGCCAGTAATACCAGCTTCGTTCCGGTGTGAAAAGCGCAAAATTGGAATACACAACTTCATAGACCCCCACGGCCAAAACCCTCATGAATAGACCTGAAAGCTGGGAAGTGATCCCGCAACTCAGGTTGGCAATGGCGTCTGGCAGACGGTAAAGTTTCCGATGAGAGAGACGTTCCACCACCAATTCAACTCCGATCAGGATAAAGAATATGGGAATGGATAGGACAATCGGATTGAGATTCATAGATCAATTCATTTCTCTGCTCGCTCCATTCTGTAAAATTAGTTTAAAATAATCTTATGCGGGGAGTGTCAGGCACCTGATTTTAAATGTGTGGGAATTAATAATATTGTGTGATGATTCGGTTGAATTGGCTATTGGCGTTCATGATGATAAGGACAATGGCCATTTGCCAACCAAGCGATATTATCACAGAACCCCGGAAGGGGAGCTATTTATATTTTCCACAGCCTGCATTTGAAGATAACTCTTTCCTGTTGGAAGAGGCCATGACTCAGGAGAAGGGCATCATGCAATACACTTCCAATTTCTACTTTGATAACCTCCGCGGGGGAAATTTCCTTTATGGTTTCAACCATGAAATTCCCCTTGGCAGCAATCGCCATCAAATAAGCTATTTGCTGACGTACTATTTGGCGAATTACAATGAGACAGGTAACAGGGGTGGGGGATTGGGTGATCTTAATGTGAGCTATCACTATATGGTTACTGGAAAAAAGGCCTGGGCGATGGTGGTACCAGGTGTCACATTGATTATTCCAACCGCCAGGAATGGCTATGGTTCCGGGGGCTTGGGCGGCCAACTCAGTCTTTTGGTTACGAAGAGACTTTGCCACAGGATCATCACCCATTATAATTTTGGTTACACCTACATTTCCAATGCCGATCTATACATCTCCAATATTACCGGAACTCAGGAGTTGACTTATGAAAGAGATTTGCAATATAAAAACATGGGTGCAAGTGTCGTTTGGTATCAAAGCAGAAAGTTCAATTGGTTTGCGGAGTATATTTTTAACTTCTTTAAAGACATAAAGACAGATGGTTCCGTGTTAAGCAGGACTCAACAAACGCTCAATCCCGGATTTCGTTTCGCCATCGACCATAACCGAACACAAATTGTGCCCGGCATGAGTGCACCCATTATTTTCTCTAATGGGAAATATGATCATGTAGGCTTATTTTTTTATCTCTCATTTGAAATGGAATATTTGCCATTCACCAAGCCAAAGACAAGGTAAAACAGCGGACAACTGCTAAATTGCGTCGTAAAATTTCTTCATGATTGTTAAAGTCTTCAAGGGAGTGTGGTTCCTTTCATTAATGGCCACGATGGCTATTTTTCTATACGTTTATGCTTCCCTGCCGGAAAGCATCATCTTTCAGGAAGGGGAATCCACCCTATCTGTTTCAAGGAACGGACTATTCTACACCATACTGTTGCTGCTTGCCATTTTTAATGCTCTAGTATTCATTGTTTCAAGACTCTACCCGGACAGGAATGAATACCTCAAGGCGTGGTTTTACGGGCTGATCATCTTTCTGAACTTCTTTCTTGTTGTGGCACTCCAGTTTTTGAGTTTGTTCAACAGCCAGGAAAAATTTAACTACGGCAGCATTGGAGTGATCATCTATGGTAGCATTGGAATGGTGGTGCTTTGGTCTTCACTCTGGCCACTTTACTTCCTAACTCAAAGATTTTTGAATAAACCGACTGTTTGACGAAATGACAATTGTTCATTGAATATCAATTACTTACGAATGCATCTTTCTTAAAGAAGTACAGTTGGAAATATTTTGCAGAACATTGAAATCACTTCAATTTTTTCGTTCTTAGGAGAGTGAAGCGTGGCTTCAGATTTTTTTAGCTTGACAGGATCCATGAAATCCTGCTATTTTTTTAGTCTTTGCATCCATGACATTTGGCAAAACCTCGTGACCGTATTTTATTAACCACTGAAGTAGAATGGCGAAGGACATTTTTGAATACAACGAAGCGAGCATCAAGTCGCTCGACTGGCGGGAGCATATCAGGCTGAGGCCCGGAATGTATATTGGTAAGCTTGGCGACGGTTCCGCCAAGGATGATGGCATTTATGTGCTGGTGAAAGAGGTGATGGACAATTGCATCGATGAGCATATGATGGGCTATGGAAAGTCCATTGATGTGAAAATTACAGATCAAAAGGTAGTCGTCAGGGATTATGGCAGGGGAATTCCTCTCGGGAAAGTGGTGGATGTTGTTTCCAAAATCAATACCGGTGCAAAGTATGACTCTGGAGCTTTCCAGAAATCCGTAGGGTTGAATGGTGTGGGAACTAAAGCGGTCAATGCCCTTTCCAACTACTTCAAAGTTCAGGCTTTTCGAGAAGGTCAGACCAAGTTGGCGGAGTTTAAGAGAGGCATTCTTACCAATGATCCAAAAATGGGTAAAAGCAGCGACCGAAACGGGACGCTGGTAGAGTTTGAGCCCGATGGCTCGATGTTTAAAAATTACCACTTCATCTTTGAGTACCTCGATGATCTGATGTGGAACTACGCCTTCCTGAATGCAGGATTGACCATCAATTACAACGGGAAGAAGTTTTATTCCAAAGACGGACTTCTTGATTTATTGAGACAAAAGTCGGATCCTGAAGAAATCCAATATCCCATCATTCACTTTAAAGGAGAGGACATCGAAGTCGCGTTGACCCATGGCAATCAATATGGAGAAGAGTATTATTCCTTCGTAAACGGTCAGAATACTACCCAGGGTGGCACGCACCTGGCTGCTTTCCGTGAAGGCATGATACGGGGTGTTCGGGATTTTTATAAGAAAGATTTTGATGCTTCTGACATTCGGGCCAGCGTCATTGCAGCGGTAGCAGTGAGAGTTCAGGAGCCTGTATTTGAGTCGCAAACTAAGACAAAGCTTGGATCGATGAACATGGCTCCTGACGGGGCCACTGTGAAGAGCTTTGTGGGTGATTTTGTCGCCAAAGAGCTTGAAATTTACCTCCATAAAAATCCAAAGACCGCGGATGCCATGCTCAAGCGCATCCTGCAGTCTGAGCGTGAACGTAAGGAGATTGCCGGCATCAAGAAGCTGGCGAATGAGCGTGCCAAGAAAGCGAATCTTCACAATAAGAAGCTCCGTGATTGCCGTTTCCATTTTGATGATGAAAAAGGGGAGAAGGGCCCCGAATCGGTGGTATTTATTACGGAAGGAGATTCTGCCAGTGGCTCGATTACCAAATCCAGGGATGTGGAGACACAGGCTGTTTTTAGTTTAAGGGGCAAACCGCTGAACTGCTTTGGACTGACAAAAAAGGTAGTTTATGAGAATGAGGAGTTCAACTTGCTGCAACACGCATTGAACATTGAGGATGGCATGGAAGGATTGCGCTATAACAAAGTGATCGTGGCCACCGATGCAGATGTGGATGGGATGCACATACGGTTGCTCCTGATGACATTCTTTCTTCAGTTTTTCCCAGACCTTGTCAAGGCAGGACATGTTTATATTTTAGAGACACCGCTTTTTCGCGTCAGAAATAAGAAGGAAACCATCTATTGCTATAGCGAAGAAGAGAAGAAGATCGCAGTGAATAAACTTGGCAGCAAGCCGGAGATTACGCGATTCAAGGGACTTGGAGAAATTTCCCCTGAAGAGTTCGGAACTTTTATCGGCGAGAATATACGTTTGCAGCCTGTGCGCATCGACAAGGAAAAACACCTCATCAAGACCCTGGAGTTTTATATGGGTAAAAATACTCCTGACCGTCAGGAATTTATCATTGACAACCTGCGCATAGAGATGGATGTGGTAAAAGAAGAAATGGTGGCGGCGGCGGAAGAGGCATGAAAATGAGGATTGCAGTTTTTATGCAATTTGAGAGCCATTGCATTTTTTATGCAATAACTGTTAAATTGCATTTTTTATGCAATAGCATATGGTGATCCTGATGGCAGACATAGTCGGAAGTTCCAAACGAAAAGGCAAATCGTTGATGAATGATTTCAAAGTGGCCGTGGCATGGGCAAACAAAAGGGATAAACGTCAGATTGTTTCGCCCCTGACGATTACCCTGGGAGATGAATTCCAGGGGGTTGTAAAGAATGCACACAGCGCTCTTCAAATTGTGTTTGATCTCGAGGAATACCTTATGCGAATGGAAAACCCGATTAAGCTTCGATATGTAATTCATGAGGGAGAGATTGAGACCCAGCTGAACCGGAAGAATGCCCATGAAATGCTGGGACCCGGACTAACACATGCACGTCAGGTGTTGGTTGCCCTGAAATCATCCCGCCATCGCTTTAACGTTAGCCTGAAAGACAAAGAAGTGTCAGAGAAACTGATGTTAGGGATGGTTATTTACCAGGGAATTATAGACCGATGGACGGTAGCGCAGCAAAGGGTAGTCTCTGCCTTTTGGGAACAACTTTCTGACTACCGGAAAGTCGCAAAAAAACTCAAAAAGGACCCCACGGTGATGTGGAGGAGAAAGAAATCACTTATGATTGATGAAATCACCAGTCTGAAGAAACTGATGTTGTTAATTCTTGACCCGGCATGATTTTGATACTTCAATTAGCTGGAATCGTAGTAGCAGGTGAATTAGTCATCCACATTCTCTTATTCCTCATCAGTAAGTTCATTGGAAAGGCAAGCAAGGATAAGATTAGTAGAACAAGCATGTTGAAAGGACTTCTAGAAAGAACTTTAATTGTTGTGTCCCTGCATCTCAGCATCACCCAATCACTTACGCTCCTTGGTGCATTGAAGATTGCCACAAGAATTAAAGATGGTGAGGATAGGGTATCCAATGATTTCTTTCTAATTGGAAATCTTGTTTCAGTGCTTTTTGGTATAGGTTACTATATTTTATTAAAAGAATCGTGAGCAAGTTGATTTATGAGTAAAAGGAAAATCGCCAAAGGCAAGGTGAAAAATGAAGATGGGGACGTTGTCCATGAACTTGTTTCCATCGATGGGCTGTATGAGAATTGGTTCCTGGATTACGCTTCGTATGTGATCCTGGAACGGGCCGTTCCGCGAATCGAAGATGGGTTGAAGCCTGTTCAAAGAAGGATTGCCCATTCCCTAAAGGAAATGGATGACGGTCGCTTTAATAAGGTCGCTAACGTCATTGGCAATACCATGCAATATCACCCCCATGGCGATGCTGCCATCGGCGAGGCGATTGTCAATATTGGTCAAAAAGATCTGCTGCTGGATACTCAGGGTAACTGGGGAGATGTGCGTACCGGAGATGGGGCCGCCGCCCCCAGATATATTGAGGCAAGACCTTCCAAGTTTGCACTCGATGTTGTTTACAATGCCCAGACCACGTCGTGGCAACTTTCCTACGATGGACGGAAGAAGGAGCCTGTCACACTTCCGGTGAAATTTCCACTACTCCTGGCTCAAGGAGTCGAAGGCATTGCAGTAGGGCTCTCTACTAAAATACTCCCTCATAACTTCTGCGAACTGATCAAGGCTTCCATCGACATCCTGAAAGGCAAGAACCCAAAGATCTACCCTGACTTCCTTACTGGTGGTATTGCTGACTTCTCCGAATACGATCAGGGATACCGGGGGGGTAAAATCAAAGTTCGGGCTAAAATTGAGATAGTTGATAAGAAAGCACTAGCAATCAAGGAGATACCCTTTGGAACGACAACGACTTCTTTGATGGAGTCCATCGTGAAAGCAAGTGAAAAGGGCAAGATTAAGGTGAAGCAAGTGGTAGACAACACGGCAAGGGATGTTGAGATCATGATCCACCTCCAGCCTGGGTTGTCACCGGAGATTGCCATAGATGCACTTTATGCCTTTACAGATTGTGAGGTCTCCATTTCACCCAATGCCTGCGTGATTGTAAAAGACAAGCCGCAGTTCATGAAGGTCAATGACATACTAAAATACAATACAGACCATACCGTGAAGCTCTTGAAGATGGAGCTGGAAATACGGAAAAACGAGCTGATGGAGAAAATCCTTTTCTCCTCTCTGGAAAAGATATTCATAGAGAAAAGAATCTATCGTGACATAGAAGAATGCGAAACATTTGAAGAGGTGATCAGCACGGTGGACAAAGGACTGAAGCCTTACAAGAAACAGTTCTACCGGGAGATCACCCGGGATGATATTTTGAGATTGCTCGAGATCAGAATCAAGCGCATTTCTAAGTATGATTCATTTAAGGCCGACGAACTGCTGAAGGATCTGGAGAAAGAGCTGAAGGAGACGATTCACCATCTAAAACACTTGACCGATTATGCGATAGCCTATTATCAAAACCTGCTGGATAAGTTCGGCAAAGGGCGCGAGCGCAAGACTGAAATCAAGAGCTTCCAGTCGGTGATGGCTACCGATGTAATCGCCAACAACCAAAAGCTTTATGTGAACCGGATCGATGGGTTCATAGGATGGGGTTTGAAGAGGGATGAGTTCATTTGCGACTGCTCTGAGCTCGATGACATCATCGCCTTTCGCAGAGATGGAAAGGCACTTGTGAGTCGGATTTCAGAGAAAGTTTTCATGGGTAAAGATATTTTGCACATCAGTATCTGGAAAAAAGGCGATGAACGGATGGTCTATAATATGATTTACAGCGATGGCAAGAGCGGCAAGTCTTTTGCCAAGCGGTTTGCCATGCCAGCCATCATTCGCGACAAGGAATACAACCTCGATCAAGGCAATCCTAACAGCAAGGTCCAGTACCTCAGTGCCAATCCCAATGGCGACGCCGAAGTGGTGGAAGTAAAGCTCAGCCAGTCTAGCACGGCACGCAAGAAGATTTTTGATTTTGACTTTTCAGAATTGGAGATTAAAGGTCGCGGAGCCAGGGGAAATACCATTACGAAATACCCTGTTCGCAAAGTCGATTTTAAAGAAGCAAAAGGCTCTACGCTCAGCGGCCTTGACTTATGGTTCGACGACGCTTCCGGCCGCCTCAACAAAGAGAAACGCGGTAAGCATGTAGGCAAGTTTGATGGAGATGATCAAATCCTCGCCATCACAAGGAGTGGAGCCTACAAGATCACTTCTTATGACCTTAACAATCGCTATGAACCGGAAAAAACAATTCTGGTAGAGAAGCTAAATCCCAAGAAGGTGATTTCTGCTGTGTACGTGGATGGTGAAAGCAAGCAGTATTTTGTCAAACGCTTCCAGATAGAGACCAACACCTTCGACAAGGAATTTGGTTTCATTTCTGAAGGAATTGGGTCCCGACTGGAGTTTGTCACCACATCGGATACGCCTGAAATTGAAGTTGATTTGGTGAAAGGAAAGGGCAAGGAAAAAGAAACGGAGGTTGTAAACCTGGAAGACATCATCGATATAAAGGGGTGGAAAGCACTTGGCAATCGTCTGTCCCAGCACAAAGTCACCAAGGTGCGGCCCGTGGTAGATCCTGAGGATTCTGGTCTGGAGGAAGGCGATGACGAAAACGAGCTAATCGATTCTGCCGCTGCCAAAGCTTCTCAAAAGGCGAGTGAAACCGGAAAGGGTTCTCCCCCCAATAGCAATCGGGGAAAAAAAAAAGAAGAGCCCCAGCCGGAAAGTCAAGGAAGTCTATTCGGGCAAAAAGCAGCCCCAATCCAAAAAAAGGAAATCAAAAAACAAAAGGTAAAAGCAGAGCAGGCAAGCTTGTTCGGGGAAAGCAAAGTGGAAAAACCAATAGACAAGCAAAAGCGACAGGCAGGGAGTCAAAACAAAAAAACAAAAGGAGACAAGCCTAAAGTGTTTACAGCGGGCCAGACGATTGAACTTGAGTTATGATGCAGATTCGTGATATTAGTGGCTTTGCTGTCTTGTTTTTGCTTGGGATCGTACTTACAACGAATGGGCAATCGCGTGAAATTACTGCCCAGGGCAAAGTGATGGATGTTCTTACGAAGAAAGGCGTAAAGGCTAAGATCTTTTATAAGAGTTACCCTACTGGAAGTATCACTGGCAGATTCAATGACAGTACCTTCTCCTTTCCAATTTTTGGCTCATCCAAATATAAGATCACAGCAGAGGCCGAAGGCTATATTCTTGGTACAGCCCTCGTTGATCCAAAAGACATCGATTCAAATAGCCAGGTAACCCGTGATATTATGCTTACCAGGAAAGGAGAGGCCATTGTGTTGGATCATCTTATTTTCGAACAAAGTAAGGCGGTGATAAATCCTAAATCGTTTCCCAGTTTAGATGAAGTAGTGGTGATGATGAAAGACAATGAGAAGTTGGAAATACAGTTGGAGGGTCACACCGATAATCAAGGCAATGCGAAAGCCAATCTTGAGTTGTCACAAAGTCGGGTCGACAACGTAAAGAAATACCTGGTCTCTAAGGGGATAGCCAAAGGCCGGGTAAATACAAAAGCATATGGAGGAACGCAACCCATTCTCAATGCCAACACGCCCGAAGCAAGGGCGAAGAATCGGCGTGTCCAGATGCGCATCTTGAAGGAGTAATCTTTGATGCTTTCAGCGCAAAGTACAGGCTATGCTTCTCACAATTCCGGTCTCATGGTCAAGCGAAGGTGATCCTGCTTTGAGTTGATTGTGATTCCGAAAAAAG
>JAYVRH010000631.1:0-3739 GCA_043776495.1 Cyclobacteriaceae bacterium | reverse complement strand
CACTCCCTTTTTCCACCTCGAACTTTTTCGCCAGATATTCATCCGTTTCAGGTTTTCTGTTGGTCTTCACATAAAACCATTCGGCCTTGGCTTTTAATGGGTACAATGTAAGTAACATATAGCCATGGTCGCGGTCGTTGAGGTACTTAACATGAGGATTATTCTTTAAAAGCGCTTGCTCAGACATCTTGATTGTATCCTCATTTTTGTACTCATCTCCATTCGCCGAAGAGATGCTTGTGGCGCCAAACTCAACAGCAAATGGCGCGTAGGCTTTCTTCACGTCTGTGGCCGCTTCGATGGCCCACGAAGCATGCGTGTCGCCCGCAGTGATAATAATATTCTCAATTCTATTTTGAACAATAAAGTCTTTGATGGATTTCTTCTCAGCAGGATATCCGTCCCAGGAGTCAAGGTTGCGAGGCATTTTTGGGTAGACAGCACTTAGATATAGGTCAGAGAAAATCACCTGGTTGCCAATGACTTTCCAGGTTGCTTTTGAACTCTTCAAGCTATTTTCAAACCATGTCAACTGGTCCTTTCCCAACATGGTGCGTTCTTTGCTGTTGAAGTTTGGATCGGTAAGACTGTCCGACGGAGCCGAGCGGCCCGCAAGCCGTTCATCAAGCATGATGACGTCGGCCATTGGCCCAAAGGAATAGGACCGATAAAGTTGATCGCTTTCGCGAATGGGGATCCATTCATAATACACCTGTTTTGCTGCTGCCTTTCTTATGTTATAATCACCTTCATTGGGCTGGTGATTTTGAGCACCGCCTACAAACGAATTGTTGGCGATCTCATGATCGTCCCAGATGGCAATAAAGGGATGTTGTTGATGAATCCTTCTCAAGCCTTTGTCAAGCCGGTACAGCGAATAGCGGGTACGATAATCCTGAAGTGAGATCACTTCGTGCGAGGGAATGTTGATCCTGCCGATGGTAGTATCACCATATTTTCCTGTGCCATATTCATAAATGTAATCGCCGAGATGAAGTACGCCGTCCAATACATCTCGATCGGCAATCTTATTGTACGCGTTGAAATAGCCCCACTCCCAATTGGCGCAACTTACTACCGCGAATTTTAAACTATCCTTTGCTGCAATTGGGGCAGTTTTCGTGCGACCTGTAATGGAAGTCTTGCCACCCGCAATAAAGCGATAGTAGTATACCTGGTCTGGCTTCAGGGCATCTACATCGACTTTCACGGTATAGTCACGGGAGGGGGTGGTGCTTACGGAGTCGGATTGATAGACAGAGACGAAATTCGGATCTTCTGCAATTTCCCACTTTACCAGGATGGAGGCTACCGAATCCTCCGGGGTGACTCGCGTCCAGATGATCACACGATCGGGAAGAGGATCCCCCGATGCCACGCCGTGATAGAAAGGGTGGAGACTGGAGTCAAAGTGTTTTGAAACTGGGTCGATGAGTCGGGCAGGCTGTTTCCCTTTTTCTTTACAGGATAACAGCAATAGCGCTGCAAAGGTGACTGTGAATAGTGTCCGCATGGTGGCTGAAAAAAGTTTACTTTAAACCTACGCAAGAATTCGCTACTAAATTAGCAAGACATATTCATGATTGAATAAATGGCATTATAAAATCCAGTTAATCGGATACAATTCTTTTAATTAGCTGATCGTCTGAATGGAAATTCGTTTTGCGATTTGAAATATTCAGAGGGCTCCAGCCAAAAAATAAGTCCTCCAACGCAATCAAATAATTACTCTTTGAACAAAGGCGGCACTTTTTCATCCCAATCAGTTGCCTCCTGATAAGCCCTCGCCAATGAAACGGCAGCAGCCTCGCCATATAATTTTCCCAAAAAAGAAATGCTGGTTGGACTTCCGAGATCATTGAACCCATTGGGGACTACAAGGCAAGGATTTCCAGTGAGGTTTGTGGTAAGAAGTTGAGTCCCCCCAAAACTAGGCGAGACAATCACGTCAAAGTCCCCGGTCTTCTCATAATACTCTTTCACCAATTCGGATCTGATGCGGGAAGCGTTGATGTAATCCACGGCAGGGATAAACCGAGCGGCACGAAAAGTATTGGGCCAGGCATTCTTGCGCTGGTCTGTTAGTAGACTGTCGCGGTTCGAACGGGTAAGTTCATCGAAAGCCGCTGCTGCTTCTACCGTCAACATCAACCGGATGGCACCAACCGGAAGATTACTTGAAATATCGACTGCCTGCACTTCAACGCCCAATGATTTCAGCACCTCCAATGTTTTTAGGTCATTTGCCTTTGTTGGATAATCAGCCTCAAATAAATTTTTTAGATATCCTACCCGAAGTTTCTTGATGTCGGTTTTAGCACTATAGTTAAAAGCAGCATCCCGCACATGATAGTCGACGCCATCTGTCCCTCGAATGGCATCAAACACAAGCGCACAATCCAATGCTGAGCGACAAATCGGGCCAATTTTATCCATGCTCCAGCTCAGTGCCATCGCGCCATTTCTGCTCACGCGTCCAAGAGAGGGGCGCAAGCCACTGGCGCCGCAACGGGTAGATGGCGACACAATCGATCCGAGCGTTTCAGTTCCAATTGAAAAAGCAACCAATCCCGCAACAGTAGCTGAAGCCGGACCTGCTGAGGAGCCACTGGAGCCTTGCTTCAGATTCCATGGATTTTTGGTGACACCACCATACCAGATATCACCGTTGGCAAGCGCACCCATGGATAGTTTTACGATGAGCACGGCGCCCGCCGCTTCCAATTTTTTGACCACGGTAGCGGTGCCAGGGATCACCTGGCCTTTGAAGGGAGCAGCACCCCAGGCGGTTTCAGTACCTTCTACCGAAAGCAAATCTTTTATTCCATATGGAATGCCATGCAAAGGCCCACGATATTTTCCCTGTGCAATTTCTTCATCTGCTTTTTTTGCTTGCTTCAGAGCGCTTTCCTGAAGAATCACAGTCGTACATTCCAATGTATCGGAATATTTTTTGAGACGATCCAGGTAGAGCTTCGTAAGTTCTGTAGAGGTAATCTTCCTGGACTTTATCAAAACGGAAAGTTTATAGACAGGATAGAAAGCAAGCTCATTTCTGTTCTCGGGAACTTTAACCTCTTTGGGTAAACCCCAATCGATGGGACGTTGTGCGGTCTCCAACTTGAATCCTGGGGGGACCGGGTCAAAAATCAAAGACATCCCTGTTGAATTATCTAATTTGTATTGATGAATGGCTTGAATCGATTTTTGATAATTCTGAAGCACCGAAAAAAAAGAATCGCGCTCGGCCTTAGTAAAATTCAAATCATAATATGCTTCAATTTCTGAAGTGGGGTATTTGTTTTCTTGCCCCATCACAATGGTTGAAAGGCTAAAGAGTATAGCAACAATTCCATAAACCTTATAACTTGCAATGCCATTCGTGAAATTGATTTTCATAATGAATACCCTTTAGGTCAAGAGAAATTTAGTTAAAAATACGTATGAAGGAGTACTTTCTAAAGCTATATCAATATAATGCCTGGTCCAATGACCGGGTCCTCCGTTGTCTGCAGCGGCAACAAGTAACCGATGAAAAAATCCTTTCGGTTATGGGGCACGTGGTGGCAGCTCAGTTCTTGTGGCTTCACAGAATAAAAGCATTACCTCCACCGGATGTTAAATTGTGGGGACAATACTCGCTGGCGCAGTTAACCACTTTAGCAGCTGACGCTGGAAAACAATGGCTTGAGTTTGTTGAAAAAACGAAAGATTTCAACCGGGAATTAACCTATACCAA
>JAYVRH010000630.1:0-3743 GCA_043776495.1 Cyclobacteriaceae bacterium | reverse complement strand
CCGAAACGGCCCTTTCATCATCATTGGATTCGTAAGATTGACCAGATGCACCGTCATTGATTTCTCCTGGCGCCAGACGGTAGCATCGATAACGCCTGGACATTTTACAGATACAATGGGTTCTTCATTCAACGCCCACCGAATGGTATTGCGGAGCAGCCTTCCATGGTCAACATTCATGAACTGCCAGAAAGCGCGGTCAAGGTCACCAGGAAAATAGGCAACCCGGCCTTTGCCGATTTCACGTAAGAAGACTCCACGAAGGTCGGTATCCTTTGTTCTTGGGTAGACATCCTCCATCGGCAGGTCAGGATAGGTGGGAATGATGGTTACCGGACTGGGAAAAGCGGAGACTGATTTAACTTTTACCTGATGGGTGCCATTGATGATCCGGTATGCATCTTCGAGACCTTTTAAGACTGGATGAAATTCTTTTGTCGACGGATCTTCCTTCAATTTCAGATAACTGTTTTGCAAGGGACCTTCCACTGCCTGATCATAGGAGACACCGAAGATATCTGATAATCCAAACTCAGTTCGTTGCTTACCAACTTCATTGTAAAGTGAAGTTTCATAGGTGGCCAGGAGGCTTCCGCCACTATTCACAAAATCTCTTATTTGCTTACACTGAAGATCGGAGAGTGCGGCAATGTTGGGAAGAATCAACAACTTGAATGCTTTCAAGTGATCAGCATCTAACAGTCGGTCATGGACCATTTCGAAAGGCATATGATCTTCTATCAAAGCATGGTACATCCCCAATGTATGATCTCTATTGTTCTTTTGCCAATCTTTTCCCCCATAGTTCTGGTCCGTTTGCTCTGAATACACCAATCCTACTCGGGCCATGGTGGCAGCATTTCTGAGGTAGCGTTCGTTTTGATAATATCTCACATAGAGTTTCTCAACTGTGTCCATCCAGCGCTTATCAAATATGGTGGCGCCGAATTTTACAAAACCCGGTCGCAGTCCATTGGCAACTCCTTCTGCCACCCAGATGCTGATCTCTGCATTGCTCTGCACTGAATCTTTCCACCGGTATTGTTCTTCCAATCCAACGCTAAATAAACCTACCTGTGGTTTCATTCCCATGGTCGCACGGAGTTCTTTAGCGTGTTTCGCATTGGACCAAGGTGGAATGACGCCACTCCGGGCTTGTTGATCAGCGATAAAGAAATCTGATTGCGTCCCAGTGATCAGTTTGTCTGGAAAGCCGTTGGGAATAAACCTTGATGTTGATTTCTTTTTGCGAATCTCGCCGTCCCATAGAAACCACAATTCTTTCAGACGTTGGGTACGCCATATTCTATATTTTAGATACGCAGGATCATTAATGTCTCCAGCAGGCATCGCAGTGCTCAGGGCGTTATGATTCGTCTTTGGAAGCCCCATGCCAGAGAACGCCATGAAATTCCGCACACAATGTTCGCAGTAGCAGATGCCATGACCACTCCAGCGGTTAGAAAATATTCCGTCGGGTTGGTATCGGTCCATGATTTCACGGTTCACACTTGACATGAACTCAAAGTTGTATGGACCAAGCGCACAGGTAACCCACAATTCAGGATTGGCCCAATGCTTGCGTTTGTTTCCATCAGCGGTGACCGCAATCCAGTCGGGGTGGGCATCATAAACGTTTTGCCGCGCGGCGTGAGGATCGGTGCGCAAAAGGATTGACATGGCCATCTTCCTGCAGCCATTAATCATGTATCCCAATGGATCAGAGGTTCCAAGCCAGTCGCTGCGGTGATGCAGTGGAACATTGGTAGGATAAAATGCGACTACTCCCCCGGCACTGAGCAATGCACCGTCAGCATGTATTCGTTTGAAGTAGTCAAGCCAGAAATCTGGATCAAATTGTCCGGGATCATTTTCTACAAATGCCAGTTGCGCCCAGCGCATGGAGCGGTCAAACCAGGGTGCTTCCATGGGTGGAATGTTTGCCAGAATGGATGGGTCCATACCATCGACATTTCCGATAAGTACGCCGGTGCTGATGGCCGAGGTGGTTTTGATAAAATGTCTTCTGTCCATGGTCAAATACTAAGGCAACGTAGCTCCTTTTCTCTTCGCAACTGGCAACTTGTACTAATATATTCTTTGACGAATCCTGTTCTTATCCACCACGGTCAAAGCACTTTCAAAATCGAATTCTTTTTTATTAATCAGGTCTTCCAGAATCTTTCCAGGCTCATCCGCCTTGTATTTGTCAAGTCTGAAATAAATAACTCCATTTTTTGGTTTGAAATTATGTTTAAAAATCAACTCACCATAGTCTCTGTCAAATGTCAGGATCGTTCGACCTTCCATGATTGCCAACGACATTACTGCATGATCTTCAATTCCTGGGTTATCTACCCCTATTGAAAAAATGTTATAACCCTTACTTCTCAGATAAAGAAAGTTCTCAATTTCATGACTTAAGCTAAGCCGTCTTCTTTGTTGGTGTGAACAAAAGACCATCGTTTATACAGTCCTGGATGTAGGCAAAAACTGCTTGAAGGGATTGTTTTTTAAGGCTAGGAAAATTTTCTAAAATATCTTTTTCAGTCCAACCCTGGGCCAACAGGCCAAGGATATGCTCCACAGAAATCCTGGTTCCCCTTATCGTTGGCTTGCCCAACAACACATTTTTGTCTGAAATGATATAATTCTGCCAGTTTATAATTCAAATTTAGAGGTTTTTTTCCGAACAAATTTGCAGCGATTAAACTATGAGACGGTTTTCAATTTGGATCACGGTCCAATCTCGCAGTCATTTCCAACTCAATCCACTCGGCTTTACCAACTCAATTTACCACTCGCTAATTAATTCCACCTTCCGTCACCACCGGCATGGGTGTGAATGTAAATTCGTCGAACAGCATACCCATTCCATTCTATTTTCCTTACCTTAGCTCTACAAACATTTCTTAAAAAATTATGGCGCAATACAAATTACAAATCAACGGCCGGAGTTATGAGGCCGATGTGGAAGCAGATACCCCATTGCTTTGGGTGCTGCGCGATAACCTGGGTTTGGTCGGCACCAAATACGGCTGTGGCATTGCCCAATGCGGTGCCTGCACGGTTCATTTAAACGGAACCGCCGTGAGAGCTTGCACACTGCCCGTTTCAGCGGTAGGCAAGAACAAAATAACGACGATAGAAGGGCTTTCCGCCAATGGCGATCATCCCGTCCAGCAGGCTTGGGCGGAAGTGGATGTGGCCCAGTGCGGATATTGCCAGGCGGGACAAATCATGACGGCATCCGCGCTGCTTGCCAAGAATCCAAAGCCTTCCGCCAAGGATATTGACACCGCCATGAACGGTAATATCTGCCGTTGCGGTACCTACCATCGCATACATGAAGCCGTGACACTCGCATCATCCAAAATGAAATAAGCCATGTCTACACTACTAAAAACAAACAGACGCGACTTCATTAAGCTCGCAGCTACAGCAGGCGGGGGTCTCTTCCTCGGTTTCCAGTTGAATGAGTCAGGGGCTTCCTCGATGGAAGTGCTTCACCCTAAAGATGTCGCGGCAGGAAATATCGACTTCAACAGCTACTTGTCGATCTCGCCGGAGAATATCATCACGATTTACTCGCCCAATCCCGAGTTAGGACAAAACATAAAGACCTCTTTCCCTATGGTTGTAGCGGAAGAGCTCGAAGCCGACTGGTCGAAAGTAAAAGTGGTACAGGCGGTGCTTGATTCTAAAAAGTATGAACGTCAACTCACTGGTGGAAGTGGAGCGGT
>JAYVRH010000629.1:0-13178 GCA_043776495.1 Cyclobacteriaceae bacterium | reverse complement strand
AGAGCCTTTAGGCACACGACTGCCCGGGGCGATAACGGCCCCATTCATTCTCATTTCAATGATCAGGTCACGAAAAGGACTGTGTCTGTGGATCACTCGGCCCCGCTTCAATTCATTGCTTTTCAAAACTGCTTCAGCATTTGCCAATGAGCCACTCCCGCTTTCCAACAAATTTGGGATCGGTAGTGTCGGAGGAGAACTTCGGTTAATGGAGACATAGATCCTTCGGTTTTGTTTAACGTAGTGCTTCGGTTTAGGGAACTGCTGTAATACAGTGAACGGCGGATGGTTTGGAGAATAAGAAGAATCTCCAACTTCGTATCGAAGGTGCAAGGGCGCAAGGAGGCTGTCGATTTCGTAGATACTTACTCCGGTCAGGTCAGGTACTCTGATTTCGTCTCCATGCTGAGTGGAATAGGGCAGATAAACATAGAAGTAGGAGACTCCGACCAGTAATAAAGTTCCAACGGCAAGCGATACGCTAGATAGCATCGAACCCAGGGTATTTCCTTCAAATGGAAACTTCAATTTCATTTTAAATCAAAATTTTAAGGATGAAACAAAGTTATATTGAATCCGGTCCTTCATTTTGCTTCTTTCTATGGAAAGAAAAATCAATTTTGAGATAAGTTCGGTAAATGAAATTCCTCTTTCCTTCCACATCATAGGGTACATGCTCGAATTGGTAAAGCCGGGAATTGTATTGATTTCATTTACGTAAACCTCACCGCTTTCAGCATAAAAGAGATCCACCCGTGCATAGTCTTCACAGCTCAATGCTTTGAAAGCCTTGATGGAAAGCGTTCTGATCTTTTCTGCGACATCACCTGGTAATTTGGCAGGGACAGCAATCGTGACTGCCTTACCATCTACATATTTGGCATCAAACGAATAAAATTCATAATTCTTGCTGACGATGATTTCTCCCGGCAGCGATGCCAGCGTTGGATTGTTGCCAAGGATCGCACATTCAATCTCCCTTCCCTTTACATATCGTTCAAACAAGAGTTCATGGTCATAACGAAACGCTTCCTCAACCGCAGGGTCAAACTCCGCTTTCGATTTCACTTTTGTAACACCTACTGAAGAGCCCAGGCTGGCCGACTTTACCATAAAGGGTACCCCAATTTTGCTTTTAATTTCTTCGAAGGTTGGCCTCTCATTTTCGTAAAAACCGAGGGGTATAAAATCGGCAACAGGCAGACCTGCTTCCTTCATCAGGCGCTTGGCTACAATCTTGTTCATGGAAAGAGCCGAACCTAATACGCCGGTTCCGACCACAGGCAAATCCAATGCCTTTAGAAGTCCTTGAATACTTCCATCCTCGCCGTCTGTGCCGTGAAGGACCGGAAATACAACGTCTGCCAAAATCTTTATCGCTCCGCTTTTCAGCATGGGCTGTTTTGGATCAAGCTGAATGGAAAGAGGTTTGCCTTTCTGAATACTCTTGTTGACCGTCTTGGTTAAGAACCATTTTCCATTTTGGGAGATGCCAATGGGGATGGGGGTGAACTTCTTTCGGTCGGTAAATTCAAATATATTCTTGGCAGAATTGACTGACACCCCATGCTCTACAGAACGCCCGCCGTAAAGAATTGCTACTTTAATATTGCTCATCGATTTAAATCGATCCAAAGATAGAAATTCCTGCTAATGCCCGATGTATACTTTCGTTGAACTGAGCTGATCGTCGATCTGAAGCTGGAAGATGTAAAGTCCTGCAGACTGCCCACCCAGGTCAAAGTAATAAGTTTGATTTAGTGTTTCAGCCAGGAGGTTATCAGCAATAATTTGCCCCATCATTGAATAGATCTGGAGACGCACGTCTGTCTTTTTGGGCAGATTAAATGTGAGTGCCAGGTCTGAATAGGAGACGCGGGAAGAATAATAGAATTGATAGGAAATTGGCGTTACAGGTGGTTGGGAATCATGACCTGCAAATATTTCAAGGTTGTCAAGATAGATGTTGTTTCCATGCTGATTGGTGACCACAAACGCAAGGCGTACATTTTTTTTTCCTGAAAGAGGTGTCAAATCAACGTACTCCCTTTTCCAATCATTGTCGGTCGTTGGAGCCCATGAAGAGGTTGAACTCTTAACGCTCAACTCACTTCCGGCACGGTCGAGAAGTACTGTTTCATAGGTGACGCCACAGTCATTAGAGGCTAGAATTCTCAAACGGTCATCAGCCGGAATATTTTGAGCATAACTCACATCAAACAATAGGCTATGACTGTTATAATTAGATAGGTCTAAAACGGGACTGGCAATCCATGATTCTTCGCCGAGGTTAGTATTGGTGTATGCTTTGTATGTGACGGATTTATTCTTGTTTGTGGTGATGGGCAACCAATCCTGAGCGTTGTAAGGTGTTGCCAATAACCAGGGGATTTCCTCTGCATTATCGAGGGTCATGCGGAGGGGAGCCCGATCGGCTGACTGATCGACGTAGGTGTTGAATGTAATGGTATTGTTGGCAGGAGTCGAATCACTAAATCCGTTAGGATTGACAACTGTAAGCGTGATTTGATTGATGCCTTTGTTCAACGCTACTGCATTGAGAATAAATATTTTTTCCTCTCCTACGTTGAGTAGAATATTTGAAAAATTTTGCAACACTACACTTCCGCCATTTAAAGTTAGCTGTGCCTGGAAACTTGTAATCGGCGCTGTACTGAAATTCTTCAAGTTGAATTGAATCACAGGATTCGATTGGCAATGCACTAAACTTGGGCTAGCGATTGAAGATAAGGCTATGTCGTTGATGACGCCGTCGCTGACAATCGCGTTGTCGACATAGAGATTGTTGCCATATCCATTTTTAGAAACAAAAGCCAGCTGCCATGAGACTGAGGTAGATAAACCTGCAAGTGAAATTACTTCAGACTTTCTCCACTGCGTGTCTGCAGTGGGGACGAAATTGTTCTTAGTGCTGGTGGTTGTTGCCAAAGCTGCCCCGGATTTTTCGTATAAAAGTATGCCCGCAGAAAGGTCGGGGTTGCATCCTGGAAGGGCATAGATCTGTAGAACATCACCGACCTCGCCCGGAAACTGCGCGTAAGCCACGTCAAACTTTAATTGCGCATTGAGCGGAATCGACATCGAGAATGATGGAGTTGCCAACCAATCTAACGTGCCTTGAATTTGATAGTTGAAGAAGTTCATGTACATCGCACGGTTGGAAGTGCTGGCATCAGGTGCCACCACATTTGCCCAGGTGATGTCACCATCAGGATTTTTTATTTGCCACCCCGAGGGAATTGTATTAAAAGGCTCATTGATTGGTAGTGTGACTTTGGCAGGAACTGAAACTTGGACGGAGGCACTGTTATTGGATGATTTACCGTCGGTCGCGCCATTGGTTTGAATAATTTGAAATGCAACTTGTTGTGTGCTTGAGGAAGCAAAATTCAAGGAGTTGAATGAAACGTTTGTGGATTGCAGTGTACTTAGTGCCAATGAGGAAAAGGTTTTAGTTTCGACGATGCTGCCGTTGAGTAGTAATTGAATTTGAGCTGATGTGATGGAGTTGCTTCCATAGTTCTTCACTTCAATCTGTGGCGCAACAGGACTACTGCACAATGAGACCTGTGGTGTGATGATCTTAAAAATACCCAAATCAACAGCAACCATCACCGGGTCGGTGGATCCCGGCGAAGTCAGAAGACTCGCTCTACGTGGACTGCTTTGCAAGACCACCACCATTCGCCCCACCTGTCCTTGAGTAAAAATATTCATGCAGGCATCCGCGGTGTAGTCCATGTAATTTTGAAACATCTTAGTTCCTGAACAGGAAGTCTGAGGATGGGTAGGGCACACGACTGATGATGTGGTGCTCGCCGACTGGGGTGGGGTATCGGCAACGTAATCGGTATCACAATTGCTTCCATCTCCCCATATATGGCGCAGGCCCAGGAAATGACCAATCTCATGTGTTGTGGTGCGGCCTTTGTTGAAGGCGGCCTCCAGATTAAAGCTTCCATCCGATGAAGAACCGAAGGCCTGATAGTCAATCGCAACGCCATCGGTGAGCCTGTCATTCGAGGGATCTTCTAGTCCTTGAAGCTGAGTTGATACTGGCAATTGCGCAAAGCCAATGAAAGTTCCGCTCAGGTTAATCACCCAAATATTCAAATAATTCTCCGCCGGCCAGTACCTCAATGCTTTGAATTCAGCATTGTCGTTAATGGTCCAGGAAGTCTTGGTGCCAAGCGTACGTGTGATGCCAGTGGTAGCAAGACCTTCCGGATCTTGCTTAGCCAATACAAACTGGATATCAATGCTACCGGCTACAGGTTGAAATTCTGCAGGTGTGTTTGTACGGTCAGTATTAAGACGTTTATAGTCGTCATTAATTACTTGCATCTGTGAGAGGATCTGTGCATCTGGAATATTTGTTCCTGAACCGACTGCTTCTCCATTGTGGATCACGTGCACCACCACGGGAATGGTATAAGTATTGGCTTCGATGCGTCCAACCTTGAAGGTCCTCAGATTATTGTCGCTTATTCTTTTTTGCATCCACTGCTCGAACGCTTCTTGTGTTTCCAGCCCGGAAACTTTTGAATGTCTTAGTTTCTCATACTCAACCACGCCGCAACGCTCTTGAGCGTAACCAAAAATGGGTGAGAAAAGAAGGAAAAAACAGACGAGTGAAAAAATGAGGTCTTGCAAACGAACCATCGGGCTATAAATAAGTCTGTCCTGTTAGATTTCAGGTTCCAACATTCGTTTAACGAAAGAACCGGCATTCTATGATAAATACATCAGGAAAGTAGAGCAGTAACCTTACAATGATGTTAAATTGACAACTTCGATCGACCTGATTTCGGGTACTAACCTCCTGATGGCTTCTTCAACTCCGGCCTTAAAAGTCATGGTGGACATGGGACAGTGCTCACAGTTTCCAATGAATTCAAGCCTTACCACGTTGTCTTTGGTAACCTCCAGCACCCTTACATTGCCGCCATCTGCCTCAAGGTATGGTCGAATGCTGTCCAGTGAAGATTCAACTCGCTTGGTAAGGTCTTCGTATTTTAAATGGGTGGTTGCATTCATACTGTCATCTCCACTTTTTTTGTGAGTCCAAAGTTAGCATTTCTGATGGCAATCTGTTGTGCCAGTGCCTGGGCCAGGTCTGTGAAGGCAACAGCAGTTATTCCATCCTTCATAACAGCAGGAAGCCCGCTGTCACCACTTTCCCGAATGCTTTGTACCAAAGGTATTTGCCCTAGCAAGGGAACATCAAACTTTTCTGATAAGTTCTTACCTCCATCCTTACCGAAGATATAATATTTGTTATCCGGTAGTTCAGATGGAGTGAAGTAGGCCATGTTTTCAACAATGCCAAGGATCGGTACGTTGATTTGCGGCTGCCTGAACATGGCCAACCCTTTTGTGGCATCTGCCAGTGCTACCTTCTGAGGCGTTGTGACGATCACTGCCCCCGTTACCGGCACGGTCTGGACCAGGGTAAGATGAATATCACTGGTTCCAGGCGGAAGGTCAATAAATAAATAGTCGAGTTCGCCCCAGATCGTGTCGCTTATGAATTGCTTCAGGGCAGAGCTCGCCATCGGGCCGCGCCAAACCACGGCACTTTCTGGTGGGGCAAGAAATCCTATTGACATCAGCTTCACCCCATATTGTTCCAACGGGAGAATGAAGCTTTTTCCGTTGACAACTTTAACTTCTGGTTGTTCACGCTCACAATTGAACATGACAGGGATTGAGGGGCCGGAAATATCGGCATCGATCAACCCAACTTTGGCACCTGCCTTGGCGAGTGCTACTGCGAGATTACTCGTGACGGTCGATTTGCCGACGCCCCCCTTGCCGGAAGCAATGGCAATGATATTCTTCACACCGGGCAGCAATGGCGTGTTGTCTCGCAGGGTCGTAACCGAAGATGTAATATTGATATGAATTGCAATTTCTTCTCCTACGACTCTCCTGACAGCCTTTTCACAATCCTGACGGATCATTTCTTTCAATGGGCATGCCGGGGTTGTTAGCACTACCGTAAAGCTTACATCTTCCTTTTGGACCACTACGTCCTTCACCATGTTTAGACTAACCAGGTCGCGCTTTATATCCGGGTCATTCACGGTAGATAAAGCCTTAATTATGTCTTCCTTTGTAATACCCATTATTGTTGTAAAAGTGCGAATTTAGTGATAAGCGATCAGGCATTGGCCATCGGATAAAGATTTTATTGGCCAATCAATTCCTGATTCTCAATGCGTGACGAATAACTATCTTTGAGCTCCACTTGTTTGAATAATCTATTTTCTCTTTTGAACCTTGATTAGTCGCGAAACCATAGATGAAGTCAAAAATCGCCTCGACATTGTCGATGTAATCAGCGATTTTATTTCGCTCAAGCGATCGGGTCAGAATTATAAGGCGCTGAGTCCTTTCAACAATGAAAAAACCGCATCTTTTTTTGTGGTTCCAGGCAAGGGTATTTTCAAAGACTTCAGCAGTGGAAAGGGGGGGGACGCCATCACTTTCGTGATGGAACATGAAGGCATGAGCTACCTGGAGGCCATTCGCTTTCTGGCAAAGAAATATGGAGTGGATGTCAAGGAAGATGTACTGTCTGATGAATTGCAGGAACAGCAGAGTGAACGCGAAGGACTATACATCCTGATGAACTATGCAAAAGATTATTACAAGGAAAATCTTTTTAATACCGATGAAGGCAAGGCGATCGGATTAAGTTATTTCCACGAACGCGGGTTTAACGACAGAACCATCCAGAAATTTGAACTGGGATTCGCACTGGAAGGTTGGAGCCACTTAATGGATGAGGCGATCAAAAAAAACTATAACAAAGACCTGCTTGAGAAGACTGGCCTGGTTGTTAAAAATGATGAAGGACGAACCTATGACCGGTTTCGCGGCAGAGTAATTTTTCCGGTTTTCAATCTGTCGGGAAAAGTGGTTGCCTTTGGCGCCCGCATGATGGGCAAGGATAAGAACCAGCCAAAGTACATTAACTCACCCGAGACAGAAATTTATCACAAGAGCAATGTACTCTACGGCCTGTCGCAGGCAAAAAATTTAATCAGGCAGAAAGATAATTGCTACCTCGTAGAAGGCTACACTGATGTCATTTCGATGCATCAATCTGATGTCGAGAACGTCGTGGCTTCTTCTGGTACTGCCCTCACAGAAGAACAGATCAAACTTATCAAGCGATTCACAGAGAATGTGACAGTACTTTTTGATGGTGACAATGCAGGCATCAAGGCTGCACTGAGAGGCATTGATTTGATTCTGAAAGGAGGATTGAATGTCCGGGTCGTGTTGCTGCCCGATGGGGAAGATCCCGACAGTTATTCAAGAAAAGTCGGTACATCGGAGTTTCAAAAATTCCTTGCACAAAAGTCACAGGACTTTATTTCATTCAAGTCCGGCCTGTACGCAATGGAGGCGGGTAACGATCCGATTCGCAAAGCAGAATCCATTAAAGAAATTGTAGGAAGTATTGCGTTGATACCCGATCCGGTCAAGCGTTCTGTCTACTTGCAGGAAACCAGTCATCAATTGAAAATTGGCGAGCCTGTTTTACTATCAGAGTTGAATAAGTTGCTTGTTCAGGAAAGGAAAAAGAAGGAACGGGAAAGATCTCAACCACCTGTCGGGCGCGAATCACAGGATGGCCTGGCTGAGCAGGTCGAAGACCTTGCAACTCCCTCGCTGGATGTTAAAGACATGGTGTACTACCAGGAGCGCGAAACCATAAGACTTCTCCTGAATTATTCGAACAGTCCATTGGACGATCAAAATCTTGTTGACTTTCTCTTGCATGAGTTGGAAGACGTGGAGTTTACGAACCCTGTGTTCCGCGAGGTGTACCAACATTACCATGACCAATTAGAAAAAGGGAAAGTTCCCAATAGTCAGTACTTGATTGAGCGTGGGAGCAGTGAAGTGAAAAATCTTGTTACCGGCTTGGTGACAACGAAGTACCAAACCAGCCCTCGCTGGAAAGAGAAGCATATTCATATACCCCATGAAACTGAAATGCTTGCCGATATGGCCCTATCCAACGTGATGCGTTTTAAGTACAGGGTGGTACAAAAACTGGTAGAAGAAAATAAGGAGCTTATCCGTGAATGTGAGGAGCGTGGTGATGTAGAGCAAGTGGAGAAGTATCTGGAGCGGCTTAATGAATTAAAAAAAGCAGAATTGGAGTTGGCATCATTTTTTGGAACGGTCATTGGTAAATAGCGAATTGAATTAATTTTTGTTAACAATCCTGAGAATAATAGAAAATGAACGATAAGATCAGATTAGATAGCATTGAGGAGGCCCTGGAGGCAATCAAAAACGGAAAATTGATCATCGTAGTAGATGATGAGGACCGTGAAAATGAGGGCGACTTCATCTGTGCGGCTGAGTCAATTACCCCAGAGATTGTCAATTTCATGGCAAGGGAAGGAAGGGGATTGATTTGTGTTCCGCTGGTGGAAGATCGCTGTGAAGAACTGGGGCTTGAGTTGATGGTGGGAATAAATACGGCTTTCTATGAAACGCCTTTTACTGTTTCCGTTGACTTGATTGGTCATGGATGTACGACTGGCATTTCAGCTCATGATCGTTTTAAAACAATAAAGGCATTGGCTGATCCTGGGACAAAACCTGAGGAGTTCGGTAAACCCGGTCATATTTTTCCTTTGAAAGCAAAAAGGGAAGGAGTATTGCGGAGGGCTGGGCACACGGAGGCGGCAATCGACTTTGCCCGGTTGGCCGGATTTCGTCCAGCGGGTGTGCTGGTTGAAATCATGAATGAAGATGGCTCCATGGCCCGGTTGGCAGACCTGAGGAAGGTGGCAGATCGCTTTGACCTGAAATTGGTTTCTATCAAAGACCTAATTGCCTACCGCATGAAGGCGGAATGCCAAATACGCAGAAGGGTAGATGTAAATTTGCCAACCGAATATGGGAATTTTGAGTTGGCTGCATATGAGCAAATCGACACAGGAGAACTTCATCTGGCGCTCATTAAAGGTAAATGGGAAAAGGACGAACCTGTGCTGGTTCGTGTTCATTCCTCTTGCGTAACAGGCGATATTTTTGGATCGTGTCGATGCGATTGTGGCACCCAGCTTCATGTTGCAATGAAAATGGTGGAGGATGAAGGTAAGGGTGTGGTGCTTTACATGAAGCAAGAGGGGCGTGGCATCGGGTTACTGAATAAACTGAAAGCCTATAAACTGCAAGAGGAAGGACTTGATACGGTGGAGGCAAACCTGCAATTGGGTTTTGATATGGACAATCGTGATTACGGTATAGGTGCCCAGGTCCTCCATGATTTGGGAATTTCAAAGCTCAGACTGATTACAAACAATCCGAAAAAGCGCGTTGGCCTTATGGGTTACGGACTGGAAATTGTAGAGAATGTGCCGATTGAAACAATACCCAATAAACACAACGAAAAATATCTAAGAACGAAGCGTGATAAGTTAGGTCATAACATTCTAAAACACTTATGAAGGTTGGTGGTATCCTATTCTTCATACTTTTTACAGTTGCAGCCAATGCCCAACAGTTTCCATCAGACCTTTGGCACGAAGGTAAAATTATACTTGAAGAAGGAGATACCTTGAAAGGGAATGTCAAGTATGACCTTCAAAATGACTTGCTTCAATACGAGAAGGCCAACGGCTTGGAATCATATACGGCCCGAAAAGTATTATACTTTGAAATATTTGACAAGACGGTAAAGCGATATCGTCAATTCTACTCACTGCCTTACATAACCTCCGGTCAATACAAAGCGCCTGTTTTCTTTGAATTGGTATCGGAAGGAAAAATGACTTTGCTTTGCAGGGAAGCCTTAGAGTACAGAAGTTATCCGAGTTCTTTTTATTATTATGGTTCTACCAACCGTCTTGTTTTGGTTAATAAGTTCTTTTTTTTGAATGAGAAAGGAGTGATTGAGCCTTTCAATGGAAAGAAGGGCGACCTTATTTATCTAATGGGCAATATGGGTGACCCTGTGGAGAAATACATGAAGACGAATAAGCTGAACATCGACCAGAAATATGAGTTTGCCCAGATCGTAGACTATTACAACTCGCTTTTTAAATAGACATGCAGAATCCATTGATATTAGTTTCGAACGATGATGGTATAACCTCCCCCGGAATCCGGCACCTCGTTACGGTGATGAAGGAATTGGGTGAAGTTCTCGTCGTAGCACCCAATCGCCCGCAGTCTGGTATGGGCCACGCGATTACGGTAGGAGACACGCTTAGGCTTAAAGAGTCTAACATTTTCGAAGGGGTGCGGGCATACGAATGTTCAGGTACACCTGCTGATTGTGTAAAGATTGCCAGACACCATATATTGAAAGGACAGCGTCAGCCCGACGTGGTGGTCAGCGGTGTCAATCATGGGAGCAACACATCAATCAGCGTGTTATACTCTGGTACCATGTCTGCAGCAATAGAAGCCGCCATTGAGGGTACGCCTGCCATTGGATTTTCACTTTGTGATTATGGCAGCGAGGCAGATTTTTCACATACCCTGGATTACATCAATAAAATCACGAAACAAGTCTTGCGAAAGGAATTACCCAAGGGTGTGGCATTGAATGTGAATTTTCCTCCTCGAAGAAATGAGAACCTGAAGGGCATTCGAATTTGCAGGCAGGCCAATGCAAAATGGGTGGAGGAATTTGATAAACGCAAGGATCCGAATGGACGTAACTACTTTTGGATGACGGGTAACTTTGTAAATTTTGACAAAGGCGAAGACAATGATGAGTGGGCGATCGCCAATAACTATGTTTCAGTGGTACCATGCCAGTTTGATCTTACCGCACACCACGCCATTCCAGTGCTGAACGATGATTGGGAGATTTTAAGTTGAAAGTCGTTGATTCTATCCTCAAGAGTATTTTGTAATTTTTTCAGCGAAATTCTTTCATGAGAAAGCTAACCATTCTGTGCTTTTTATTAAGCCTGTGTTGCATGGTGAGAGCGCAAACAGGCCAGGTCAATGGTAGAATCCTTGATGCCAGGACCCTCGAACCACTTCCCTTTGCCAATGTCTTTATCAACAACACCACCATCGGTGTGGCGGCCGATCCCCTGGGCAATTATGTCCTCAAAAATATTCCTATAGGTGCTCAGGAGATTGTCTATTCCTATGTGGGGTATCAATCTTTTCAAACGAAAATCACGATTCAAGATGGTGAGCAAATAAGAAATGTAATTAAGCTGTCGGAGGATGAAAAGCAATTGGAGAATGTTGAAGTGACGGGTACAAGGGACAAGAAGTGGGTAAAGCAGCTGGCGCGATTTAAGAAGATTTTTGTTGGCGCAGACAAGTTTGCAGAAGGCTGTAAGATCATAAATCCCTGGGCAATTGAGTTTACCGAGGGTGATGAGTTGCAGGATGGCTCCTTTGTGGCCACGGCCAGTCAGCCGATTGAAATAGAAAATCTTAGTCTTGGCTACAAAGTCTATTTCTATCTGCAAAGCTTCATGGCCAATACGAAATATTATAGCATCCTTGGCAACTACCGTTTTGAGGAAATGCAGACACCTGACGCCAAACTTGCCCTTCGATGGACCAATAGCAGACTTGAGACATATAACGGCTCGAGTCGGCACTTATTCAGAAGTATCGTGGAGGGAAGAGTGAAAGAAGAAGGCTTCTTGCTATACACTGACAAACCAGGAAATGCCAACAGCTCTTTTCGTTCTCCAATATTTTCTAACGAATTGAATAAATCGGTCATTCGTTTCCCGTTGGATAATATGATGACCCAGGGGACAAGGCCAGGTGAATATAAGATCTCGATGAATGGAAGAATTGAAGCGCACTACTCGAATGTGAATGCCACCAAGCGGATTTATCGCGATATTCCTTACCCGGTATCCTGGATAGAAGTAACCGCGGGAATTCTCACTGTCAATTCAAACGGCGTCGCACTCAACTCGGTCGATTTGGTTACTTCCGGAGCAATGAGCGCAGCCCGCGTGGCCAATATGCTTCCAGCCGACTATCAACCTGGACAGGCAGTGAGAATTTTTCGGGAAGAAGTGCCTTCCCTCACCATTGACGAACTGAGATGGAAACGTTGGTACGAAAACACCTATCTCCATACCGATAAATCTTATTATTATCCCGGAGAGATAGTTTGGTTTAAGGGATATATGAATTATCTGTTTCCTGAGATGAGGGACTCATTGAGCCGAGTGTTGCACGTCGAATTGGTGCGGGCCTCCAATAAGATCGTCGATACTCGCCTTCTTCGCATCGATAGCGGCCTTGTGATGGGGGATATGTTTCTACCGGATACCCTTTCCCCTGGAAAGTACTACCTGAGAGCCTATACGGAATGGATGAGAAACTATAAAAATGAGTCCCTTTTCATATCAGAAATACCGATTCTCAATATTCTTGACGAGGTAGAGCCCTCCGTGTTCAGGAGTGTGTCCTCAAAAAATATATCACTCGCTTTTTCAAAGAATGCTTATCAGACAAGGGAAAAAATTAAGATGACAATAAAAATCGTTGACGATGTAGGTCTACCGATTGCGGCCAATCTCTCCGCCGCAGTGACGGATAATTTGCAAGTGGTATCATTAGCGCCAGACTATTCCATAATGAATGATTTTTCTTTGGTGGAAGAAAAGCTTTCCGTGAAAGGACTTGCACTCAAGCATTTTACAGAATATGGGATTACAATCCGTGGAAAATTCATCAGTGGCAAGAAGGTTACTCAAGAGACTAACATCACCGTGGTGCAAGGACAGTTTGATGATTTTACGATAGTCAAAACTGATAAAGACGGCAACTTCATGTTGAATGGATTTCAGTTCTATGATACGGCGCGCCTTTCTTTCCAGGCAAAAGATGTAAAAGGCAGACCCTTTGGTGCCATAAAGCTTCATCCTTATGAGTCTCCTTACTTCTCTTACAATAGAGCCGGTGTAAGCATGAAGAGTAAGCGTACAGAGAATCCGCAACGGATTTTGGCGGACTATCAATTGTCCAAAGGCAGCAAAATGCTTCAGGAGGTTGTTATTAAAGGGCAGAAGTTGTCGGTGGGGAGAGCACCCATAAGGATTTATGGAAAAGCAGATTATACTTTGGATGGCGAGAGGCTGGCGGAAATTAGTGCGACCACTAATTTGCTTGCCTGACTTCAGGGA
>JAYVRH010000628.1:0-3756 GCA_043776495.1 Cyclobacteriaceae bacterium | reverse complement strand
CCGGCATTTCCATTGCAGCAGTAGGCAACCAGTTGAATTACGATAATATTTATCAGGAACGTTACATGGGTTTACCACAGGAAAATAAAGAAGATTTTATAAAAGGCTCACCCATTTATTATGCAAAAAACCTGCAGGGTAACTTGCTGTACATACATGGCACCGGCGATGATAATGTACATTATAGCAATGCCGAACAATTGCTGAATGAGTTGATAAAGTACACATCATCCTCAGAGCTTGATAAAAAGTCAAAGCTGAATATTGAAGCATCAAAATCGGTGGGTAAGAAAGTGGCAGAGAAAGCCGTAGCGTCAGGCATCAACGAAATCGTCTTTGATCGCAATGGCTACCTGTATCACGGAAACGTAAAAGCTTTGGCCGAAGGTGCCAGAGAAGGTGGTTTAAAATTCTAAGCGCATGACACAAAGCAACGTCAGTACGGTAAAGGCCAGTGAGATCGATCTGAAGGAGAAGGTTGTCGCGATTCAGCGCGTAGCCAAAGTGGTCAAGGGTGGACGCCGGTTCAGCTTTGCCGCCATTGTGGTGGTAGGTGATGGCAATGGTGTGGTAGGATACGGACTTGGAAAAGCAAATGAAGTAACAGATGCCATCACCAAAGGAATTGACGATGCAAAAAAACACTTAGTGAAGGTGCCCATTATAAAAGGAACAGTACCCCACGAATCGCTTGGCAAATTCGGTGGTGGTTTTGTATTGTTAAAGCCAGCTTCCCCGGGAACGGGTGTAATAGCAGGTGGTGCAATGCGTGCTGTGTTGGAGAGTGCGGGCGTTCACAATGTGTTGGCAAAGTCAAAGGGATCATCTAATCCTCACAACGTGGTGAAAGCAACGTTCAAAGCATTGACTTCAATGCGCGACGCTCATACCATCGCACGAAATCGCGGAGTAGAGTTGTCAAAAGTATTTAACGGATAAGGATATGGGAAAAGTGAGAATTACACAGATCCGTAGCACCATTAAGCGTCCGGAGACTCAATTGAGGACGATCCAATCGTTGGGCCTTGGGAAACGTGATAAGTCCGTGGAAGTAGAGTATACTCCGCAGATACAGGGAATGGTAAGAAAAGTAAGCCACTTGGTGAGCGTAAAAGAACTATAAAGATGAAGCTGCATACATTAAAGCCGGCAGACGGCGCTACTAAAAATAACAAGCGCCTTGGAAGAGGCCAGGGTTCTGGCGGCAGCACCGCAGGTCGTGGTCACAAAGGTGCACAGTCACGCTCTGGCTATAAGAAGAAGTTTGGATTTGAGGGTGGTCAGATGCCGTTGCAAAGACGTATCCCCAAGTTTGGTTTTAAAAATAACAACAAGGTCTATTTCAAAGCCATCAACCTTGATGCGCTTGAGGAGCTTGCACAGAAGACGAAGGCACCTGCACTCAGCTTGCAATTAATGGTGGAGAATGGCATCGTTGGAAAAAAAGATAGAGTGAAAGTACTGGGCCGGGGTGAACTGAAATCAAAAGTAAGTGTGGAAGCACATGCTTTTTCAGAAACAGCAACAAAGGCAATTGAAACCGCAGGCGGAAGCGCCACAACAGTAAAATAATGAAGCGATTCTTTACCACCATAAAGAACATTTTTTCGATCGAAGACCTGAGGGTACGTATTTTAAATACCATCGGGTTCCTGATTATTTTCCGTTTAGGATCTTACATCGTATTGCCTGGGGTCGATCCTGCGGCACTCAGTGGTAATCAAGGTGGTATCTTTGATTTACTCAATACTTTTTTAGGAGGTTCGTTCAGCCGAGCATCCATTTTTGCATTGGGCATTATGCCATATATCTCTGCCTCGATCGTAGTGCAGTTGCTCACGGTAGCCGTTCCACACTTCACCAAGCTTCAAAAAGAAGGCGATAGCGGAAGAAAGAAATTAAATCAATTCACAAGGGTCCTGACGATAGCCATTACAGCGGCACAATCTTATGGATACTTAAGAGCCACTTTGAATCCAGAAGCAATTCTTAATCCTGGATTGTTCTTCATGGTTTCGTCTATCATAATTCTCGTTTCCGGAACCATGTTTTGCATGTGGCTCGGCGAGCGTATCACAGACAAAGGCATTGGCAACGGTATTTCGATGCTGATCATGATTGGTATTGTATCCCGTTTCCCGGGGGCTCTTTACCTTGAGGCAACGGGCAAAGGAATGAGCGGCGCCCTGTTGTTCATCATTGAATTGCTGGCACTGTTCTTTGTGGTGGTGGGTGTGATTGCATTGACTCAGGCCACCAGGAGAATTCCAGTTCAATATGCCAAACAGGTAGTGGGCAATAAACTGTATGGTGGCAAGCGTGACTTCATTCCATTAAAATTAAATTCTGCGGGTGTAATGCCGATCATTTTTGCGCAAGCATTGATGTTCATTCCTCCGCTCTTGGCTGGTATTTGGAGAGACAGTGACATCGGGTCTTATGTGGGTTCCACGTTTGCTGACTTCACTTCATGGCAGTATAACTTACTTTTTGCGATACTGATTTTGTTGTTCACGTTCTTCTACACAGCGATCACAGTACCATCCAACGACATTGCAGATAATTTAAAGCGCAACGGCGGTTTTATTCCAGGCATCAAGCCGGGTAAGCCTACTGCGGAGTTTATCGATAGTATTTTATCAAGAATTACACTTCCGGGCGCCCTCTTTTTGGCGGCCGTTGCCATCATGCCCGCCTTTGCTGTGCGAGCTGGGGTGACACAAAACTTCGCACAGTTTTATGGCGGGACTTCGCTTTTGATTTTGGTGGGGGTTGTGCTTGACACACTCCAGCAAATTGAAAGCTACCTGCTGATGAGGCATTACGAAGGGATGATGAAATCCGGAAGGGTGAAAGGACGTTCTCAGTTTGCTGCAGCGTAAAGGGTTGAATGGTCCACCTGAAGACGACCGAAGAGATCCAAATCATCAGAGAAAGCGCAAGAATACTTGGGCAGGCTCACGGTGAAGTGGCGTTGATGGTGAAACCGGGTGTAATGACGAAAGCGCTGGACCAACGGGCAGAGGAATTTATAAGAGATAAGGGAGGAAAACCCTCGTTTCTGAATTATAATGGGTTTCCGGCCTCTTTGTGTATTTCTGTAAATGATACAGTAGTACACGGGATTCCAGGAGCCTACGAAGTAAAAGAGGGAGATGTAATCTCCATTGACTGTGGAGTTCAATATAAGGGGTATCACAGTGATGCAGCTTATACTTACCCACTGGAGGGAGTGAAGAAAGAAGTACTGGATTTGCTGGACCGAACGTATGAATCTTTATACCTCGGAATTCAGCAGGCAAAGGCGGGGAACAGGATAGGAGATGTTGGATTTGCCATTCAGTCGTATGTAGAGAGTTTTGGTTATGGAGTGGTGAGGGAGTTGGTCGGACATGGAGTAGGGAAAAATCTCCATGAAGATCCTGAAGTTCCGAACTACGGTAAACGTGGTAAGGGGCCCAAGATCGTTGCAGGGATGGTCTTCGCAATTGAGCCGATGATTAACCTGGGAACAAAGAATGTGGTTCAGGAGAAGGATGGATGGACGATCCGAACTTCGGATCGCAAACCTTCGGCTCACTTTGAGCACATGGTGGCAGTATATGAGGACCGAACAGAAGTATTAACAACACACGAGGACATAGAAAGAAATTATTCTTATAAGTGGCGAAACAAAAGTCGATAGAGCAGGACGGGACCATCCAGGAGGCATTGTCCAACGCGATGTTCAGGGTGCAATTGGAGAATGGCCACGAA
>JAYVRH010000627.1:0-3797 GCA_043776495.1 Cyclobacteriaceae bacterium | reverse complement strand
GTGTTAGGTTAAAGAGATATCAGGAATTGTATGACTCGTGCATCAGCCGTGAAGGTGAGCGTCTTATTGCAGCCGCACAGCAAGGGAAAATAGATTATAAGACTTTCAGTGTACTGAACATGCTGAATGCAAAATACATTGTCTATGGCCAGGATGCCACGAGCATCTTGCTAAACCCCGAACCCAATGGGTTCGCCTGGTTTGTGAAAGAGATTTTGCCAGTGAATTCACCCAACGAAGAACTTGTCAAAACATCCAACATTGAAACAAAGGATGTGGCGGTGGTGGATGTTAATAAATTTAAACTCAAGGACTCTTCATTTACTTTGGATAGTTTGGCCACCATCAATCTTGTTGACCATAAACCCAATTGGCTCAAATACGAATCGCAATCGAGCCAGAACGGCCTGATCGTTTTTTCGGAAATCTATTACCCTAAAGGTTGGCAGGCGTCCATCGATGGAAATACTGTGCCGATAGTGCGTGCCGACTATGTGCTTCGGGCGTTGGAAGTTTCTGCCGGAAAGCATGTAATAGAATTCAAGTTTGAGCCAAAGCCCTATTTGATTGGTGATAAAGTTACAATGGCTTCGAGTTGGGTGATGTTGGCGCTACTTTTGGGAAGTCTGGGGTGGACCTGGAAGAAGGAATAATACCCTAGTCCTATTGAGCGAAGTCGAAATAGGTAGGACTTCGACTGCGCTCAGTCTGACTGTCGGAGTCGAAGTCAGACTAAACGAAGTCCTAGTCTGACTAAACGAAGCCAAAGTCAGATTTCGACTACGCTCAATCTGACTATCGGAGTCGAAGTCAGACTGAGCGAAGCCAAAGTCAGACTGAGCGGAGCCGAAGTCAAAAACGATAATTCAAACCGGTGATATTAAAAGATAGAATAAGCACGGAGTTTTCAAACCGCTTTCATAAGAAGCCGTCCCTCTTCCTCGCGCCCGGCCGGATCAATCTCATCGGAGAGCACATCGACTACAACGAAGGCTTTGTGTTGCCGGCAGCCATCAATAAGCATTTTGTATTCGCCATAACCCCGAGTGGAAATGAGAAGTGCAACATCTATGCAAATGATGTTGAAGAAGGAGTTTCTTTTTCAATTCATGACCTTCATCCCGGGGAGGAATGGATCAACTATCTCATGGGCGTACTGGACGCGTTCGATCGGAAAGGCCTGTTGAAGCAAGGCGTCGACTGCGTGTTTGGTGGAAACATACCAACAGGCGCCGGCATGTCTTCTTCTGCTGCCCTGGCGGCCGGATTTGGATTTGCGCTGAATGAGGTGTTTGGACTGGGACTTGACAGGCTTACGTTGGCAAGAATGGCCCAGTATTCAGAGCATGAATTTGTCGGCGTTAATTGTGGTATCATGGACCAGTATGCCAGCCTTTTCGGTGAGAAAA
Source organism: Cyclobacteriaceae bacterium (assembly GCA_043776495.1). GTDB lineage: Bacteria > Bacteroidota > Bacteroidia > Cytophagales > Cyclobacteriaceae > ELB16-189. The sequence continues at coordinate 2,388 of JAYVRH010000627.1, read as the reverse complement.
ATTCTGCTTTGCTGCTCGACTGCAGAAACCTCACCCATGAAGTGGTGCCATTTGGTTTTTCAAAGCATTCAATTCTATTAGTGGATTCGAAAGTAAAGCATACGCTGGGTACAACTGCTTATAATGAACGGAGAGAAGCTTGCGAAGAAGGCGTTCGAATCATCCGAATGAAGCACCCTGAAGTGCAATCCCTTCGTGATGTTTCAAGGGTGATGTTATATGGTGAGCAAGACAAGTTGGGAGAGGAGATTTTCGTCAAATGTCGGTTTGTAGTAGAAGAGATCGAACGCGCCCAAAAGGGTGGTGAACTGTTGAAAAGTAAGAACCTTGTCGGATTTGGAGCGCTGATGTATGAGGCGCACTGGGGGCTGAGCAAAGCCTATGATGTAAGTTGTGAGGAACTCGACTATCTCGTGCTGCTGGCAGAGGAAGACAAGCAAATCGTGGTTGGCGCACGCATGATGGGCGGTGGATTTGGCGGATGTACCATCAATCTGGTCGCCAAAGGCCAGGAAGATTTTTTCAAAGAAAAGGTTAGGCAAAAATATTTTGCTACTTTTAAAACAGAACCAGGCTTTTACCCTGTGCAACTATCATCCGGTACCCATAAACTAGAAACCGACTAACTACTTTCAGCTTCCCACTTTCAGATTTAAACTTCCCACTTTCAACTTCCCACTTTCAACTTTTAAGCTTCCCCCTCCATGCAACGACTTCAACTCCTCGACTATCTCGTTTTTCTTTTTTACTTCATCGTGGTTGCTACCTACGGCTATTGGATATACAATCGCAAAAAGAAAGCCCATACAGACTCCAAGGATTTTTTTCTTGCTGAGGGATCGCTCACATGGTGGGCCATTGGCGCTTCTTTGATTGCCTCTAATATTTCTGCAGAGCAGATGATCGGAATGTCGGGCTCTGGATTTAAGATGGGACTGGCAATTTCTACCTACGAGTGGATGGCCGCTGCCACGCTCATGATTGTGGCAATATTCTTCATGCCCATTTATCTGAAGAATAAGATTTATACCATGCCTCAGTTTCTTACCCAGCGCTATAGCAGTACTGTCAGTACCATCATGGCGGTGTTTTGGTTGTTGCTCTACGTGATCGTGAACTTGACTTCCATCCTTTATCTGGGATCTCTTGCCATCAGCACGATATCCGGAATCAATTTCTGGGTGTGTATGATCGGGTTGGCGTTTTTCGCGATCGTCATTACACTCGGAGGCATGAAGGTGATTGGCTACACAGACGTAATCCAGGTCTTCTTCCTCATTTTGGGAGGGTTGGCCACAACCTATCTGGCCCTTGGACTGGTGGCAGAGCATTATAATACTTCTGGGATTGTCAATGGATTTAACTTGTTAATGGACCATGCCGATGATCATTTTCATATGGTCTTGCGACCAGACAATCCGAATTACCTTGACCTTCCTGGTCTCACCGTGTTGATTGGAGGGATGTGGATTGTGAACCTGAATTATTGGGGTTGCAATCAGTACATCACTCAGCGCGCACTCGGAGCAAGTCTTCCAACCGCCCGCAATGGAATTTTGTTTGCGGCGTTCCTGAAATTGTTGATGCCTGTGATTGTGGTATTGCCGGGCATCGCGGCCTACGTATTGCATCAGGATGGAATGTTTCAACAGGAGATGATGGTGGGCAGTGAAATTAATCCTGACCGTGCATACCCGATTTTGTTGAACCTGCTTCCGATGGGCTTGAAAGGTCTCGCGTTTGCTGCTTTGACGGCTGCCATCGTGGCATCGCTCGCCGGCAAGGCCAACAGCATCTCTACTATTTTCACGCTCGACATCTACAAGAAGTTTTTTAACACAGGCGCATCAGAAAAGAATCTTGTTTTCACTGGACGCATCGCCATTTTGGTCGCGATGATCCTCGCCATCATCATCTCACCCTTTCTTGGCATCGACAAAAAAGGCGGCTTTCAATACATTCAGGAATATACCGGTTTCGTTTCTCCTGGGATTTTTGCAATTTTTATCCTCGGATTCTTTTGGAAACGGGCCACGGCCACAGCTGCCCTTGTCACGGCAGTCATCACATTCCCTCTTTCGCTCTTATTAAAGTTTCTTCCAAAATGGATAGACTTGTCAGGCCTCAGCGGAATGGGCTTCTCTATATACAGTGGAGAAAGCGGTTTATATGAAATTCCTTTCCTTGATCGGATGGGATTTGTATTCATTGTGTGTGTTACGATCATGGTGAGTCTAAGTCTCCTGGGGCCAAAAGAAAATGAAAAGGGATTGGAGATCGATGCAACGATGTTCAAGCCTCAGGGAGGATTTGCCATTGGTGCCGTGATTGTCTTTGGAATCCTTGCAGCACTTTATACGGTCTTCTGGTAGCCGTTGGCTTTTGGCC
>JAYVRH010000626.1:0-3797 GCA_043776495.1 Cyclobacteriaceae bacterium | reverse complement strand
GCGACAAAATCAAATCAGCATTTTGCAATGCGCTCGTTTCATAATAATAAAGCCCCGCCTGACTTTTTTCTAATTCTTTAGTTGCTTGTGAATATGCTCCGCCAAGGGTTGTTTCAAAATATTCAGCATTCTTGCGGGATGCCTCCTCTTGATAAGCAGCTGCCTTGGATCTGGCAAGGTGAGGAGCAAACCAAAGCGGGATCCCAAGGCCTAGTTGAAAGCCTTGAAAACGGTAGCTTCTCGGATAGAACTGATCCTGACCATTGATGTTCTGAATGCCGGTTAAGCTTTGAACAAAATAACCAACCATTAAATCAGGCAGTATTTTGTTCCGTTCCAATTTTTTGAACTGACCGCTGATCACTATCTGCTGCTTTAGGTAATCAAGCTGTGGATTACTATGAAAAGAGATTGCTTCATCGGGAGGCGTTTGTCTTTTCAATATGTCACCGGCCTCCACTGGGCTTTCACTTTTTAGCAAGGCCTGAATCCTCGCTTGAGAAATTTGAACATCCGCATCATTTTGTCTCACAAGATTTTTTACCTCCATGGATTGTGTTTCTGCAGTAGTTTTTTCCAACAGATTGCTTTCGCCTGCTTTATAGCGCGAAGATGATGCTTTTGCGAAGTCGGTGTAGAGGCTATCCTGCGAAAGAAGTAGTTTCTTAAGTGCTTCCTGATAAAGTAATTGTTCGTAGGCTGTCTTAACCTCAAATACAAGCGAGTTCTGAGCCATGACAAGATTTTTTTCTGAACCTATCACCTGTTCTTTGCCTAAGCGGACCTGAGCTCCAAGCGCAGTCGGGAAGGGAAGACTTTGGGTGAGCACAAGGTTGTTATCCTGATAAATGGAATTATATTGACCATGCATCCAAACAGCAGACATCTTGCCAATATCTGTTCCGGCTTTCTTGAGTTGTTTAAAATACTCCACCTGGAACTCAGCGGACTTAATCATCTGGTTGTTTTGCAGCGCTGTTTGCACAGCCTGATCGCGGCTCATCCTTTGGCCGAAGACCATTGAAGCGTTGAGTAGAAGAAGGATGGCTAAATTTTGGAAAGTGAATCGTTTCATGATCCTATTAATTTTGTATTGACAAATCGTTTGTGACGCTTCTATCATCATTTTCTTTTTCGAAATAGGTGTAGAGTATTGGGAGTACAATGAGGGTGAGGAGTGTTGCTGTGATCAAGCCCCCAATGACTACGGTAGCAAGTGGTCTTTGTACCTCCGCCCCTGAGCCAGAAGAGATGGCCATGGGGAGGAATCCCAACGAGGCAACAAGAGCCGTCATGAGTACAGGTCGCAATCTTACCTCAGTACCCTTTCGTACGATGTCTTTCAGTGATAGCTTGCCAAGCTCTTTCAGCCGGTTAAATTCGGCTATCAACACGATGCCATTGAGTACGGCGACACCAAACAAAGCGATGAACCCAATACCAGCAGAAATGCTGAATGGCATGTCTCTTAGCCACAAAGCGATGACGCCTCCAATGGCGGAGAGTGGGATCGCAGTAAAAATCAAAAGGCTTTGACGAATTGAATTAAATGTGAAGAAGAGGAGCAGAAAGATCAACCCCAGCGCCAGCGGCACGGCTACCGTAAGTCGTTGTTTTGCCTCTTCCAGATTCTTGAATGAACCACCGTACTTTGTAAAATATCCTGGTTCAAACTTTACCTGGGCAGCAATCTTTTCCTCTATCTCTTTAACAATGGTTTCCACGTCCCGTCCTCTCACATTGAACCCAATAGCAATTCGGCGTTTCGCATCATCGCGTTGAATTTGATTGGGCCCTACTTCGAAATCAATGGTTGCTAACTGCTTAAGTGGAATATTTTGTCCGGCAGCGGATGTAATGAAGAGATCACGGATATCTTCAATGCTTTGGCGGCTTGAACTCGCAAGTCGCACCACAAGATCAAAACGTTTTTCATTTTCAAAAACCAGCCCAGCGGGCTCTCCAGAGAATGCTGTGCGCATCGTTTGATTGGCGTCCTCTATGTTGAGACCAAATCGAGCAAGTTCATCGCGGTTATAACGAACAACGATCTGGCGCAGACCACCAATAGGCTCGACATAAATATCCTGAGCACCCTCTACCGTGTTGGCAATTTTTCCAATGTGGTCTGCGTAGTCTGCAAGATGGTTCAAGTCTTCGCCGTAAACCTTAATGACAACATCCTGTCGTGCGCCGGTCATCATTTCGTTAAACCTCATTTGAATCGGTTGTTGAAATCCATATGAAACACCCGGCATTGTTTCGTGAAGTTTGGCGGCCATCTTTTCAGCAAGCTCATCTCGCGAGGATGCGCTGGTCCATTCACCATGATCTTTAAGGATCACCATCAAGTCACTGGCTTCAACCGACATGGGGTCCGTCGGTATTTCAGAAGTGCCTGTCTTGGTGACTACTTCCTTCACTTCGGGGAAATTGTCGATTAGCACGCGCGCACTCTGCTGAGTTGCAGCGACACTTTGAGATAGCGAACTTCCGGTTATCACACGTGTATCTACTGCGAAATCACCTTCGTCGAGGATGGGAATAAACTCTCCACCGAGCGTGAAGAAGAGCATGACAGTCAGCACGAGTCCAACAAGCGCGGCGGATAACACCATCATCCTTCGCTTGAGGGAGAATTCAATGGCGGGCTGGTACAGTCGATGTATTCTTTGAATTAACCTATCAGAAATATTCTTCTTATGTGTTGGATTCTTGCTCAGAACGAACGAAGAAATCATTGGCACATAGGTTAGGGATAAAATCAAGGCCCCGATGACGGCGAAAGCAACGGTCTGTGCCATGGGCCTGAACATTTTGCCTTCTATTCCCACCAGTGAGAGAATCGGAAAATAGACGATAAGAATAATAATTTGAGCGAATGCCGCTGAGCGCATCATTTTGCTTGCGGACATATGAACTTCGTTATCCATTTCTGTTTGAGAGAGTCTCTTCACCGCCCCTGAAATAGATAGATGATGCATCGTTGCTTCTACAATAATGACTGCGCCATCCACGATCAAACCGAAATCGATCGCGCCAAGGCTCATTAAGTTTCCGGAGACCCCGAATAAATTCATCATGCTGATGGCAAACAACATGGCCAATGGAATTACAGAGGCCACAATAAGTCCAGCCCTTAAGTTTCCAAGCAAAAGCACCAACACGAACACCACAATCAAAGCTCCCTCGGCAAGATTCCGGGTGACGGTTGCAATGGCATTGTTTACCAGCTTGGTTCGATCAAGAAACGGATAGATTTCGACGCCTTCCGGCAATGTCTTTTGGATTTGAGCAATGCGCTCTTTGACGTTTGCAATCACTTGTGATGAATTGGCATTCTTCAACATCATTACAACAGCGCCGGCGACTTCGCCAGTGTCATTATAGCTAACCGCGCCATAGCGGGTGGCATGCCCAAGACGTACGGTAGCAACATCGCGAATCAAAACGGGAAGTCCATTATCATTATTCTTAATAACAATCTTTTGAATGTCTTCCTGAGTTTGGATAAGGCCTTCGCTGCGGATAAAGAATGCATAGGGCTTCTGCTCAATATATGCGCCTCCTGTATTTTGATTATTTTTTTGAAGCGCATTGTAGACTTCTTTGATGGTGATGTTGGTACTGCGCAATCGGTCTGGCTGAAGGGCGATTTCATATTGTTTTAATTCCCCTCCCCAGCTTGCCACATCGGCTACACCGGCCACGCCCAATAACTGCCTTCGTACAATCCAATCCTGAATGGTACGCAACTCCATTGCATGATACTTATCCTCAAATCCTTTTTTCGGTCG
>JAYVRH010000625.1:0-3798 GCA_043776495.1 Cyclobacteriaceae bacterium | reverse complement strand
TTGTAAGGAAAACAGTTGCCAGACTTTGACTTATCCAACCAGGAAAGCAGATACAAAGGAGAATTCCTGAAATGAAAATAGCCGCAATGCGCACCATTACGAATGGAATCCAGTGCATGAAAGGAAGTTAATTCTTCGCTTACAATATGGCAAGTAGCAGGATTAAGGATTTGATGAACAGACCTGAGTCCTTTCTGAGCATACTAATTGTCAATATCGTTGCGAAAATCTGCATGGCCAAAAATTTTAAATACTATTCAAGGAAGTTTGAATTAAATTGCAGAGTGAAATTAGCTTGTTTTGCCATCTTTTTGGTTTGCTCTCTCTTGTTTGTCCCCTCTTTCGCTCAAAAGCGGGGAGAGATCATAAAACCTGCCACAACCACTGTAATGGATCCTAACCGCGATGGCTTTGTCTCCATCAGTCCATTGGGCTTTTCAGATCAAGGCCTCAACGGATATTATGTGAATGAATTTGAGATTCCGATGTTTGGGATTCCTATTTCCGGATCTGGTGAAGCCCTGCGCGACAACCAGGCGGGCCCTTCTTGCGGCATCACAGACATTACGGTTGATACCAAAGGCTTTGGCGTCTACGCTGTCATTGATAATAACAACAATCTGATCTTCCGGTTTCGCATTGGTACAAACAATCCAAGTGTTGAGGCCTATACCATTTTGATTGATACGGATCGCAAAATGGGAGCCGATGATCCAAATTCAACTCCAAACAACCCGGGTTTTGAAATAGACATTACACTGATCAAAAATTCTTCAAAAGGGGTCTATATATTCAACATTGACGGCATCCAAAGCTGCCCTACGGCTCTGAAGAATTACAGTTTCAATTCCAACTTCCAGATTTCTGTCGCCGATATCGTTACCTGCAATGATCTGGATTATTTCTACGATTATTTTGTGCCTTTTGCAGATCTCCAGACTTTGTTTGGCATCACGAAAAATACAGAGCTAAGGTTTGCTGCACTCACCAATGTCTCCGCCACCTGTGCCATGGCTGGTAAAATCTCGGACGTAGGAGGAGTGGATGATACACTTTACGGAGGTTGCAACACCTGTGCATTTCTGGATTTAGGAGCAGACCAGTGTCCAACATCTCTTAATAATCTTTGTATTGGTTGTGCAGGTTTTCAATCAGGGGTCACGCCAAAACCAGTCATCATTGTTCCTGTAAAAGACGGTGAAAATTCCATCAGCGGTACGGCGGTACCTGGCGCAACGATTTTTGTCGACTTGTTCAATTCAAGCAATGTTCTCAAAGAAAGTGTAACCACGGTAGCGGCCAGCGGCAGCTGCACCGCATGCTCGTGGACAGTCAACTTTACCGGGTCGCTGGCATTGGGTGACATCGTATCTGCCAAAGCGAAGTCATCGTCCGGATGTCAATCCGGGGGTATTAGCTCAGATGCAACCATTACAATCGTCGTCAACAATATTCCTCCTGTTATCTCAGGGGCCAGTGCCGCATTGACTTATCAGGAAAATGACCCTCCCCTTAAAGTGGACGGTAATCTTTTACTAAGCGATACAGATGACATCAATCTGGATAAGGCAACGGTTTCGATCAATTCAAATTACCAATCAGGAGAAGATATGCTCTCGTTTGTATCAGTCCCTGGTGTGTCCGGTAGTTTCAACCCAGCAACAGGGAGCATCACTTTTGTCGGTGTAGCACCCCTTGCCTCCTACCAGGCATTGCTTCGAAGTGTCGCCTATTCCAATACAAGTGAAAATCCTTCAACGTTAACAAGGACGGCCCGCATTGTAGTGAATGACGGCCTGAGCAATAGTGCTCCTTTTGATCGCTCCATCAACGTACTGAGGGTGAATGATACTCCGATTGCCATCGATGACATTGGAACCACCAATGAAGATACCCCATTGACGCTCATCAACATTACGGCCAACGATACAGATGTAGACGGCACGGTGACAGCCAGCTCAGTTGACCTTGATCCATTAGCGACTGGAAAGCAAACAATCTTCACGAATGCTTCTGGTTCGTGGAGTGTGGATGCTTCGGGCTCAATGACTTTTACACCTACACTAAACTTCAATGGAACGGTCACACGGAACTATACCGTAAACGACAATGCTGGCGCGACTTCCAATGCAGGTACCATCACCATCACAGTAATTTCTGTGAATGACATCCCCGTAGCCTCCAACGATTTTGCAACCACCAATGAAGATACTCCAGTAACCCTTCCAGATATTACAGCGAATGACTCTGATGTGGATGGTACAGTGGATGCCAGCAGCGTTGACCTTGATCCTCTAACTGCAGGAAAGCAAACTATTTTCACGAATTCAGAAGGGACATGGACGGTGAATGTTTCAGGTGCCGTGACTTATTCACCGGCGCTCAATTTCAATGGCACTACCACAAAATCGTACGTGGTAAGTGATAATGCAGGAGGAGTATCCAATGTGGCTGTCATCACGATCATCGTCAATCCAGTGAACGATCTCCCTGTGGCTAACAATGACAACGGGGTTACCAACGAGGATACACCCATCACTTTACCAAACATTACATCCAATGATACAGATGTTGATGGTACTGTGGATACCGGTACAGTAGATCTTGACCCACTGACTACAGGAGTTCAATCGAGTATCTCCAATGCCCAGGGCAACTGGACAGCCGGTGGAACTGGCGCCATAACTTTTACACCCATTCTCAATTTCAACGGAACGGTTACCAAAACGTATACCGTAAACGACAATGCCGGGGGAACATCCAATGTAGCCACTATCACCATTATCGTAAATCCAGTGAACGATGCACCCATCGCCAATAACGACAGTGGCACTACCGACAAGAACACCGCCGTCACACTCTTCGATGTCACAGGCAATGACACTGACATAGACGGAACAGTAGATCCCAACACCCTTGACCTTGACCCTTCGACAACTGGAAGGCAAACCACTATCACCTTTGCCGCAGGTACGTGGTTAACCGTTGGAGCAAATGTAACCTTTACTCCATCTTTGGGTTTTGTAGGCGTTGCTACCCTCAATTATGTCGTGAAGGACGATTTGGGAGCCCTCTCTAACCAGGCAGTCATCACAATAACGGTTTCAAATACGGTATCAACAGGCAACACACCTCCCGTAGCCAATGACGACAGCGGAGCAACAAATGAAAATACGCCGGTGACGCTCACCAACATTATTACTAACGATACAGACGCTGATGGAATTGCCGCCAGCTCGTTGGACCTGGATCCTTTGACAACAGGACAACAAGTAACATTCACCAATACAAAGGGCACGTGGACGGTTGATAATCTGGGGGCGGTGACTTACACACCGGCATTGAATTTCAATGGTACGGCAACAAAAACATATAGCATCAAAGATAACGTTGGCACAACATCCAATGTCGCCACGATCACGATTACGGTCAATCCGGTCAACAGCCCTCCGGTTGCAAATGCAGTGAGTGGTACCACCAATGAGGATACGCCTGTTATTTTGTCCAACATCACTGCCAATGATACTGACATTGATGGGACAGTTGATCCCGGCACTGTAGACCTTGATACTTCTACACCCGGAAAGCAATCCACTTTCAGTAATGCCCAGGGAAGCTGGCAGGTAGATGCAGCTGGCAATTTGACCTATACTCCACTCTTAAACTATTCAGGGGTAGCCACGAAGACATACACAGTCAACGATAACTCCGGTGCTGCCTCTAACATTGCTACCATTACTATTACCGTCAATGCAGTGAATGATCCACCCGTAGCCATTAATGATACCGGAACTACAA
>JAYVRH010000624.1:0-3799 GCA_043776495.1 Cyclobacteriaceae bacterium | reverse complement strand
TTTGCAGATTTGAGAAGGGAAGCCAACCGCATAAGTCCTTTGGGAGTTACCGGAAGAACAGCATGGGAAGGAACCATTCCCTCAGACGCAGTTTCATTCAATGACCCTGTAGAACTCAATTCAGTCAACAATAACCTTTCGACCAATTGGCAGGACCTAATATTTCACAGCGGAAGTCAGGTCAATCATCAGGTAAGTGCCAATGGCGGAAATGAAAAGACGCAGTTTAATATTTCCCTTGGGTATTTCAATCAAGAAGGTACCATTACAGGAATGGACTTCACCAGGATGACGGCACGTATTAATTTAGATCATCAGATCAGTAAACGGTTCAAGGTTGGAATGTCTAACCAATTAACACATTCAATTCAAAATAATGGATCGGGTAACGTTCTATCGGAGGCAGTGAATCAAACGCCTCTGGGGTTACCCTATGATGCCGCAGGAGCTATAATCTTTTTGCCCATCTCTGACGGTATCCGTTCAAATCCGCTCAGCGAATTAGTTCCAGGAAAGCGAATTGATGAAGAAAAAGTCGACCGGATTTTCTCGTCTGCCTATGTTGAAGCTGAGATTATTCAAGGACTAAAGTATAAGTTGCTCGCAGGTACAGATTTACGATACAACACACGAGGAATATTTGAAGGCAGGTTTACAAATAATAGAAAAAATGGTGATCCTGCGGCTCAATATCAAAATCAGTTCAATCAGGGCTATACGATTGAGAACCTCCTGACGTATAATAAGGTAATAGGAGGCAAGCATAATTTAGGATTAACTTTCCTTCAAAGTGTTCAGCAGAATAATTATGAGAACCATTATACTGCCGTGTCAGGACTTCCCTACGAATCACAGAAGTGGTTCAATTTGGCAACCGCTGCCACCATCAACGCTGTTAGAAGCCGGTATGAGCAATGGAGCCTTGCTTCCTGGATGGGACGTGTGAACTATACTTTCAATGGTAAGTATATGCTCCAGGCAACGATTAGAACGGATGGATCTTCACGACTTGCTACAGGTAAGAAATGGACCACTTTCCCAGGACTATCTGCAGGGTGGAGAATTAAAGATGAAGATTTCATGTCTGGTGCTGGTTTCGTCAGTGATTTGAAATTGCGGGCATCTTATGGAGTCGTTGGGAATACATCCATTGATCCATATAAGACAGCCGGGATCCTTGCAAAATCTATCTATTCATGGGATGAAGTAAACGCTGCTGGATTTTCGCTTTCAGAAATATCCAATCCTAACCTTGGATGGGAAAAGTCAGCCACGGTGGACGTTGGCCTTGATTTTGGATTCTTCAATGGCAGGCTGAGCGGTACCTTTGACATTTATACAACCAATACAACCGACTTGTTATTAAGAAGAAATCTTCCGGCAACGACAGGATACAATCTGGTGCTGGCAAATATTGGTGCAACAAAAACCAATGGCTTTGAATTGACACTGAATGCCAACATCATCTCCTCTCCAGGTGGATTCAAGTGGGATGCGGATTTTAACATCGCACACTACCAAGAGCAGATTGTGGACCTTGCCCAAAGAGATGCCAACGGAAATAAGACAAGCGATACAGGAAATGCCTGGTTCATCGGGCAGCCCATACGCGTATTCTATGACTATCAGAAGATAGGGATCTGGCAGAAGACCGAAGTGGATGCAGCAAAGACCATGATGGGGGCCTTTCCAGGTGAAATCAAACTTCAGGATACGGATGGAAGCGGAGCGGTTACTCCTGCAGATCGTGTGGTGCTAGGCAATGACATTCCCTCCGCTTATGGTGGATTGAATAACAGGCTGTCCTTTAAAGGGTTTGATTTTGCATTCTTCCTTTATTACCGCCTTGGATATACGCTTGACAGCCGCTTTCATTCCGATCAGGCAACCATGCAAGCGCGTTATAACAATCTAAACATTGATTATTGGACCATTGACAATCCAAGCAATGATTATCCAAGACCAAACAAGAACCAGGAAAACCCACAGTTCGCTTCGACACTCCGATATAAGGACGGTGGTTTTGTTAAATTAAGGACCATTACGCTGGGATATAATTTCCCGAACACAGTACTCAATAAGCTTGGGCTGACCAACCTAAGGGTCTATGTTTCAGCACAAAATCCTTTGGTCTGGTCAAGCTACAAATTGTTCGATCCGGAATCTATCAATCAGATTGATAGCAATGATGTGCCATCTAACAAACTGTTTTTAGGCGGAATTAATTTGACCTTTTAATGACTAAGCATATGAAAACAAAATTTATATTCATATTGATAGCCCTGGTGGCGCTTAATATTCAGTCGTGCGATAAGTTCCTTGAAGAGAAATTGATATCTGACGTTTCTGCTTCGAGCTATTACTCAACAGCAGCCGGATTGGAGGATGCAGTGGATGCTACTTACAATTACCTGAAATATGTTTATAGTAATGAGAGGGCCTACACATTAACTGTTTTTGGAACCGACACCTACACCAACGGTGCAGATGGTGGCTTCAAGGGCTTTAATTATTATGACAATACCTTGAGTTCTGACCAAAGCATATTGCGGGAGATGTGGGAACGTTGTTATCAAGGTGTCAATCAGGCAAACGCAGTATTGGGCAGGGCGGCAGCTGTTACAGACATGGCCGATGCGACCAAGACAATCCGACTCGCTGAAGTACGCTTCTTGCGCGCTCTGTACTATTTTACCTTGGTTCGTCAGTGGGGTGACATTCCCCTTCCTTTAACAGAAACCATTGGCGTTGTCACGGAAGCACCCAAAGCTACCCAGGCTGATGTCTATGAAAAGGGAATGGTACCAGACCTGGAATTTGCCATTGCCAATTTACCGAATACCCAGAGCGATTACGGAAGAGCTACAAAAGCGGCCGCAGAGCACTTGCTGGGGTTGGTTTTGTTGACAAGGGGTTATACTTCATACGCCAAGTCGGATGATTTTGACAGATCGATCACTTATTTTTCGAATGTCATCGCGAACTATGGATTTACCCTTAACACCGATATGGCCAGATTATGGGATCAGGATAACCAACGGAGTAAGGAAATCATTTTCGCTGTTCAAAATTCCACCAATGTTCTATTGAATAGTGGCGGCGACGGAGTTCTGCCTGGTGAAGGAAATCGTGGGCATTTATATTTTCTGATGGAGTATGATGTGCAGCCAGGAATGATCAGGGACATTGCCAATGGTAGACCCTTTAAACGTTTCCGCCCCTCCAATTACTTATTGGACCTTTGGGCAGCTGACCGCGACAAAGACAACCGCTATGACCTTACTTACAAGCACGCTTGGATCAGCAATAATACAAATCCTCCAAAGTGGTCAGCTGCGGAAGTTGCTGCCGGTGCAAAAAACAAAGATGGTTCAACGGCAGTCGCCGGAGTGAATAAATACGCCTTGGGTGATACAGCGATCTTTATTCCTGGCCCTGGAAATGAAGCGAAGTGGACTGCGACCAAGAAATTGCAAACACGATATCGTGTCTACACCCGAAATGAATACTCAGAGAGAATATTTGCGCACATTGGCAAGTTCATTGACCCCAGGAGATCTGCGATTCAATGGATGGAGGGTTCAAGAGATTGGTTTATTATGCGCCTGGGAGATACTTATCTGCTACGGGCTGAAGCTTATTTCAAAAAGTCAAATTTAGCTTCAGCCGCTGCTGACATCAACGTTGTAAGGACCCGCGCTGCCAAATCTGGCAAAGTTGCGGCAATGCAGATATTACCTACCGATGTAACCCTGAATTACATCCTGGATGAACGAGCAAGAGAACTTGATGCTGAACA
>JAYVRH010000623.1:0-13528 GCA_043776495.1 Cyclobacteriaceae bacterium | reverse complement strand
AAAATTCCCACACCTTTTGAGCGAATCAACCTAATCACTTGTTCAATCTGATCCATAAATGCTTTCGGAGCATCTTTAAAAAGCAAATGCGCTTCGTCCAGAAAAAAAACCATCTTCGGCTTGTCGAGGTCCCCAACCTCAGGAAGGGTCTGATAGATTTCCGCCAACAAGGCGAGCATGAAGGTTGAAAAAATGGCAGGTTGACTTTGTACATCGGATACATTGAGCAAACTAATCACCCCGTGACCATCTACCTTCTCCAACAAATCTCCGATATCAAATGATTTTTCTCCGAAAATCAAGTCTACACCTTGTTGCTCCAATGCGACCATCTTACGCAAAATGGTGCTTGCCGTAGAGGAAGAGATCTTTCCATAATTTTCCTTTATCTCAGCTGCCCCTGCTCCTTCCGACAAATAGTTTAATACCTTTTTCAAGTCCTTCAGATCAACGATGGGCAATTTCTTGTCGTCAGCATACTTGAAGAGAATCATGAGCACGCTGGTTTGTACTTCATTTAGCTCCAATACCTTGCCCAGCAATACGGGGCCAAATTCAGTGACAGTGGCCCTCATCTGGGCGCCTAGCTTTCCACTGAGAGAATAAATTTCTGTTGGGAATCCTGTCGGCGAGTATTTTATTTCCAATACCTTGGCACGATCAACAATTTTATCAGTGATAATTCCTTCTTTCGCCATGCCCGAGAGATCGCCTTTCATGTCGGGCATAAATACCGACACACCGGCTGCAGAAAGTTGCTCAGCCATAAGTTGAAGGGTGCGGGTCTTGCCGGAACCGGTAGCTCCTGTCACCAATCCATGCCGTGCCATCATCCGCAAAGGCATGTTTACTTTCGCTGCAGCAATGATTTCATTTTCATATACCCCTGCACCCAAATTGATCGAAGGAGTATTCGTAGTGTAAGAATTACTGATGGCCGTGATGAATTTTTCCTTTGACATTTTCTGTCTATATTATATTCGAATATAAACTAAACATTCGCAATGCTTTTAAAAATTTGGATGATATTGTTAAATTTCATCGTCAGAAAGCACTTCCTACTCTTAATTATCCTAATCATTGGCCTGGAAGCGGATGCGCAACTTGATGTCAACAAGCCGACGGTTAAAATGCCGGCCAGCGGCCTTGATCCAAGCATTGCAGGGCGAAAAATGATGGATGAGCTCACACCCGGTTTGAAGCTCGATGACAATCAAAATTCAAAAATAACCATCCTTATCGGTCAGTTCCTGACACATAAGTCCAGTTTCCTGGATTTGCAGAAAAGCCAGCCTCCGGAATACAAAAAAAAATTTGCTGATGAGCAGCAAGTTCTCTTTGATCAACTAAGAGGCGCGCTGAACCCTGAACAGTTCAGACAATTGATGGATCTTAAACCTCCTCATGCAAGTGCCGAAAATGCGATGAGTCACTTATTTTATTAACCAACCAACAACCTATTAAACACTGTGTTTTATGAAAAGAACCTTTCTCCCCCTATGTCTGGCAACACTGCTGATTCTGACTTTTTCCTTTTATGACACGCAAGCGCAGACTGATTCAAAGACTGTTTTGCGTCATGTAGTTCTCTTCAAATTTGTCGATTCAGCAAAACCTGACGATGTGAAAAAAGTTGAAAACGCTTTTCGGGCCCTGAAGGGGAAGATCAAGCTGATCAAGGATTTTGAATGGGGTACGAACACCAGCCCTGAAAATCTGAACCAGGGATTGACGCACTGTTTCTTTGTTACCTTCTCAAGTGACAAAGACCGGGATGACTATTTGGTTCACCCAGACCACAAAGCTTTCGTGGAGGTACTCAAGCCGCATCTGGACAAAGTGACGGTGATAGATTATTGGGCAGGGAAATAAGACCCTATCTTTATCACTTTCCATTCTTACGATTCCAAAATTTGTTTAGCTTTCGATCAATCCTTCGGTATTATATATGAAAACAATCACACTGCTTCTGGTGTTACTTTCTGTCAAATTATTCGCACAAGAACCCATTAAAAAAGCGCCGGAAGTAAAAGAGGGAGAAGGTCCATTTGTGCAACTCATCCTTCGCGGCGCCATGCTCATTGACGGAACAGGCGCGCCTCCCGTAGGTCCGGTAGATATTGTAGTAAAACAAAACAAGATCGTAAACATTGTGAGCACGGGCTTGCCTACCCCCGGTATGGCGAGTAATGCAAACCGGCCTAAACTCGATGACGGCGGCAAGGAATTGAATTGCACAGGCATGTATGTGATGCCTGGTTTTATAGACATGCATGGTCATATTGGTGGACAGCAGGCCCCCATTGCAGAATATGTTTTCAAACTTTGGATGGCGCATGGCATCACGACAATCCGCGAACCTGGTTCAAGCAACGGCATCGATTGGGTGCTTGACCAGAAAAATAAGAGTGCACAAAACTTGATCACTGCCCCACGCATCAAAGCCTATGTCACTTTCGGCAACGGAAGTAAAGAGCCTATCCGCACACCTGAAATGGCCAGAGCGTGGGTGAATGAAAATAAATTGAAAGGTGCCGATGGAATAAAGCTATTTGGTGCTGCGCCGGAAATTATGGATGCAGCCTTGCGGGAAAATAAAAAAATTGGCCTTCGCTCCGCCTGCCATCACGCTCAGTTGGGGGTAGCACGGTGGAATGTGGTACAATCGGCAGAGGCAGGTCTCACCACCATGGAACATTGGTACGGTCTCCCGGAAGCGATGCTCACCGGTACCAGCCTCCAGAACTTTCCGCTCAACTATAATTACTCAAATGAGCAAAATCGATTCGAAGAAGCCGGGAGACTCTGGAAGCAAGCCGCACCACCCTATTCCGAGAAGTGGAACGAGGTGATGAATACTTTGTTAAAATTGGATTTTACTTTAGATCCTACTTTTGACACTTACGAGGCAGCACGCGACTTACATAAAGCCCGTCGCCAGGAATGGCACGAAACCTATACGTTGCCGAAGCTCTGGGCATTTTATCAACCCAATCGATCAGCACATGGCTCGTTCTGGTTCTCCTGGGGTACTGAACAAGAAGTGGCCTGGCGTGAAAATTTCCGTTTATGGATGACGTTTGTCAATGAATACAAAAATCGTGGTGGCCGGGTAACTACAGGATCTGACAATGCCTTCATCTTTCAGTTGTATGGATTTGGGTTCATCCGTGAATTGGAATTGCTTCGTGAGGCTGGTTTCCATCCGCTGGAAGTAATCCGTTCTGCTACGCTCAATGGGGCGCAAGCATTGGGGATGGAAAAAGAAATCGGCTCTGTTGAAATCGGGAAGCTGGCAGATTTTGCCATCATTGATCAAAATCCCTTGGAAAATCTTCAAGTACTCTATGGTGTTGGTGCAATCAAACTTATGGATGATAACACCGTGAAGCGGGTGGGTGGGATCAAATACACCATCAAAGACGGCATCATTTACGATGCTCAGAAATTATTGGCCGACGTGAAGAAAATTGTCGATGACGAAAAAACAAAAGCCGGGTTTGCATTGAAGCAGCCCGGGATGAATTAAATTTTCGGAGTGAAGTCATCTTATCTATTCTTAATCTTTACCCTGATTTTCTCCTGCATAAAAGTTGCCGATCGGAGAAAAGACCCTGTTGTCATTTCCCTTTTGGGAAAATCATATTACGAACCAGTACGATCCGTTGTGGCACAGTTGAAGTTGGACAGTAATCTTGCGGTAGCCCGCTCGAACTGGATGATCGAGCCTTCGGAAGACCACTACATTTGGTACGGCAGGAGGCTGGGATACCTTTCACGTTTTCAGGAAGCAATCGATATTTTTACACAAGGCATTGAGAAATATCCAACTTCTGCAAAACTGTATCGCCACCGGGGGCATCGATATATTTCTATCAGGCAATTTGACAAAGCCATCAATGACCTGAACGCTGCGAATAGGTTCATTGCCGGCTACCCAACCGAGATTGAGCCCGATGGAATGCCTAATAAAAACAATGCCCCGGTCTCCACAACACAATTTAATATCCGCTATCATCTTGGTTTGGCATTCTATCTAAAAGGTGATTTTGCAAGCGCTCGACGAGTATATCTTAAATGTCTAAAAGTCTCCGGCAACGAAGACATGGCCGTTGCAACCATTGATTGGCTTTATATGACCTATCGCAGGCAACACCGGGACATCGAAGCGAAGTATATCTTAGCAAACATTACAGACTCGACACGGGTGATTGAGAATGATTCGTATCTCATGCGCTGTAGAATGTATCAAGGCAAGATATCGCCAGAGGCACTTTTGCAGGTAGGGACAGATGAGCAGGATACTGACCTGGCATTTGCCACACAAGGGTATGGCGTAGGAAACTGGTATCTCTATAATGGGGATTCGGCCAAAGCGAAAGAAGTCTTTGAAAAAGTGGTTGCCGGAAAATATTTTTCGGCTTTCGGTTTTATTGCCGCCGAGGCCGAACTGGCACGTTGGAAAAAATGAAAGAGATTTGCATTAATGAATGCAGCGTTGAATTTCATTGTGCACTCATTTCAAGATGATGGTGGTGGTCCCGTCCCGGGTCCCGCAAACTTCAAATTTAACTATGAAAAGAAAGATTAATCCTTCAGTGAATATAGAAAAGCTCCACGTTGAATTTATCTTGTAGATCGCGGTATCTTTGATGAGACTTCAAAGAACCGCGCAGACGAATCCCTATGAACCAAAACAGAATTTATCTAACCCTGATTTTTTCAATGACCTTCCTGGCCATCCTGGCTCAAAAACCGGAAGTATTTTCAACGGACGCAGGTGCCATTCAGGGATATGACCCTGTCGCCTTTTTCAAAGAGAGCAAACCGGTGCTGGGGAAAAAAGAATTCTCCCATGCCTGGAACGCAGCTACCTGGTACTTTTCTTCAAAAGAAAATATGGACGCTTTTATAGCAGACCCCGTCCGATATGCTCCACAATTCGGCGGCTGGTGCGCCTATGGCACCGCTTCAGGTCACAAATCTCCAACACAGCCGGAAACCTGGACGATCGTTAATGACAAGCTCTATTTTAACTACAATCCTTCCGTCCAGAAGTTATGGAACAAAAACCAAAAAGGACTGATCGAACAGGCTAACAAAAATTGGCCTGCGGTGAAAAAAGAATAATCATGGTTGACGGTTGGGTGGTTAATGCTTAAGCTAGTCATTGCATTTAGAAAAATTGCTCAAAATCTCTGCCCTTCAATATTGCGGCAGGCCCCTTTAATAAGTTAGATTTGGAGCTGTGCGTTGGATAAACCAAAAGCTACCAGCCACCACGAACAACAAACGCGCATGACTGCAGAAAGGATTCGACTGGAAGAAGATCGCGACGGGAAAAAGAACTGGCGCAAATTTGGCCCTTATCTCACTGAACGGCAGTGGGGAACGGTGCGTGAAGACTATAGCGCCAATGGAAATGCGTGGGAATTTATATCACACGATGCTGCCCGGAGCAAAGCTTACCGGTGGGGCGAGGAGGGCATCGGAGGTATCTGTGATGATAAACAAATTCTTTGCTTCTCATTGGGATTGTGGAACAAGAAGGACCCGATCATCAAGGAAAGGATGTTCGGGTTGACAGGCCCGGAAGGTAACCACGGAGAAGACTGCAAAGAATACTATTATTTTCTCGACAGCACCCCTACGCATTCCTACATGAAGATGCTGTACAAATATCCTCAGCAGGAATTTCCCTACGAAACGCTGGTTGAACAAAACAAAAGAAGAGGAAGGCACGATCCCGAATATGAGCTGACCGACACCGGCATCTTCAATCAAAATAAATATTTTGATGTATACATGGAGTACGCAAAAGCCGACCATGATGATATACTGATCAGAATCACCATTCATAATCGTGGATCAAAAAAATCTTCTCTGAATGTATTGCCACACATCTGGTTTCGAAATACATGGGTTTGGGGATATGATGACTATGAGCCCGAACTCTATCTGGATGATACCGGAGTCATCAAAATCAATCACAAAGACCTTGGCAACTGCTATCTTTTTTTTGAAGGTCCGTCAGAACCTCTCTTCTGTGAAAATGAAACCAATACAGGCAAGCTCTACAACCATCATCAGGCCGGCACTTTCAAAGACGGGATCAACGACTACCTCGTGCATGGACAGAAGGAAGCCATCAACTCCGTGCATAAAGGCACACGTGCTGCCATCAACTATGATGTAGTGATTGAGGCTGGTGGCTCCAAAACCATCCGCATGAGGCTCGCACCAAAATTTAAAGCAAAACCATTTGGCGATTTTGACACACTCTTCAAAAAGAGGATGGTGGAATCTGATGAGTTCTATGCTGGTCTTCAAACTGATATAAAGGACGCCGACAGTAAAAATATTCAGCGGCAAGCCCTTGCGGGGATGCTGTGGAGCAAGCAGTTCTATTATTATGATGTCTCCAAGTGGTTGAAGGGCGACCCAGCCATGCCCACCCCTCCGCCGGAGCGTAAACAGGGTCGAAATAATGATTGGACCCATCTTAATAATGCTGACATCATCTCGATGCCGGACACATGGGAATATCCCTGGTATGCTGCATGGGACCTTGCCTTCCATGCCATTCCAATCGCCATGGTGGATCCGGAGTTTGCCAAAAAACAGCTACTCCTCCTTACCAAAGAATGGTACATGCATCCCAACGGTCAGTTGCCAGCCTACGAATGGTCGTTTAGTGATGTCAATCCGCCCGTCCATGGCTGGGCAGCGTGGCGGGTTTATAAGATTGATCAAAAGCTGCAAGGAGGAAAAAGTGATCGGAAATTTCTGGAAGAAGTTTTTCATAAACTGTTGCTCAACTTCACCTGGTGGGTAAATAAAAAGGACCCCAACGGAAATAATATTTTCCAGGGCGGCTTTCTCGGAATGGACAACATTGGTGTCTTTGACAGAAACACCATCCTCCCCAACGGCTCACACATTGAACAATCCGATGGCACCAGCTGGATGGCCATGTTCACGCTGAATATGCTCCGCATGTCACTGGAGCTGGCAAAAGAAAATCCGACTTACCAGAGTCTGGCAACAAAGTTCCTCGAACACTTCCTTTATATCGCAGGGGCCATTGCCAACACAGATGATAATGGGGTGGATCTGTGGGATGATGAAGATGAGTTTTTCTATGATGTACTTCACACCCATGATGGGAAGAGGGTCAAAATGAAAGTACGGTCCATGGTCGGACTGATTCCGTTGTTCGCCGTGGAGGTACTCGATCATGAAATTTTTGATAAGATGCCGGAGTTTACGCAACGGTTGGAGTGGTTCCTCAAAAATCGACCTGACCTGGCCGGGCTTATATCACGGTGGGGGGAAAAAGGGAGGAACGAACGGCATTTACTTTCCCTCCTCCGGGGTCACAGGATGAAGCGACTGCTCAAACGCATGCTGGATGAAGCTGAATTCCTTTCGCCGTATGGTGTTCGCGCCTTATCGCGGACGCACCTCGACCATCCCTATTCATTTTTTGAAAACGGATATGAATTTAAAGTGAAATATACTCCAGGAGAGAGCGACTCGTCTATGTTTGGAGGAAATTCAAATTGGCGCGGGCCCGTTTGGTTTCCGGTTAACTATCTGATCATTGAGTCGCTGCAGCGCTTCTACCATTATTATGGAAGTGATTTTAAAATTGAGCACCCGACAGGATCAGGAAAGTTGAGGAACTTGAAAGAAATCGCCAATGATCTCTCCGAACGGATGATCAACCTCTTCAAACGTGATAAAGACGGCATGCGGCCCATGTACGGCCAAGAGGAAAAATTACAAAAGGATGAGCATTTTAAAGACAACCTCTTCTTCTACGAATATTTTCATGGCGATAGCGGCAGAGGCGCTGGCGCCACACACCAAACAGGATGGACAGGCATGGTGGCAAAGTTGATACAGCCGAGGAAATGACTTCGGCTACGCTGCCAATGACAACAACCAGCTAGAATGTACTATTTCTTTTGAATTAAGAATTTTCTTAATTCCCTTGCTAATTCTATAATATCAAAACATGCTAAAACTAGATAGCCGTAGGTAATTCAAAATTTTCACGCAAAGCCGCAAAGAATCGCAAAGCTTGCGCAAATAATAAATCCATTGAGAAAAAAAAGAAGTGAGCCAAGGGCCGTGCAAGCGCGAAGCTCCTTTGCGGTCTCATTTCTGTTTTCAAAGTTATAAGTCCACCTACAAGGCACCCTTGTGATTCTTTGCGTGAAACCTTCCTCATTTAATTTCAAGTCCAAATGTCATCCACAATCGGTATCGTGCCTTGTGCGCGATGGATCACTCAGTCTGACATCCTTCAAAGGCAGTCCGGCTGAACGAACATTCTTCGAAAGTGGTCAGACTGAGCGCAGTCGAAGTCACGCCCTCCCATAAACCTTCATCACCGTCTCACGCAAGGCTCCTGCTGTATCCGATGCCACAAAAGCCATCACCTCCGCAATCGCTTCTGGCTTGACCCATGAAGAAAAATCAGCAGCAGGCATTGCAGTTCGGTTAACGGGTGTATCAATCGTACTGGGAACAATCACAGAAGAAAGAACATTTTTAGAAGCCCCTTCCGCATTGAGAAAATCGGCCAATTTGAAGATGAGTGACTTTGAAAGCGCATAAGCAAGCGAGCCTTTCCCATCTTTCGCAACAAGCGAGGGACGAGCGCCGACGAAAATAATCCGACCACCAGAAGCTTGCTTGATCATCTGCGAGAAAACCGGTCGCGCTGCGAAGTAGGCCGTTTCAAAGTTCTGTGAATACATTTTCTTGAGTAGTGCTCCGTCCGTTTCAAAAACTGAACCTGCCGCATAGCCACCTACCAGTAGCAGAGCTACATCTATGGATTTGTTCTCTACTACAATCTTATTGACAATGGCTGTAGTTGAACTTTCATCTGTGAGGTTCACTTCCTCCACGACGATATCTCCTTTCACTTCAAACCCCAGCGACTTTCCCGGCGAGACCAGGGCTATGACACGGTGGCCATCGCTCAAGAATTTCTCTACAGTTGCTTTACCGAGGTTGCCGCTGGCGCCCGTGATGAGGATGTTTTTTTTCATAGTAATTAAAAGTTAAAATTCGAAATTAGGTGGGCACTCAAAAAAAATAGAAAGCAATTCTTAATTGGGACCGAGGAATGAAACTGGAAATTTGCGGATTACTCCGAATTTCCACTTCAGATTTCAAAGTTCCACCCGACACCAGACACAAGATACCAGATACCAGAAATATCTTTTACATTTATTGAAACTTCTGGCCCAAGCACTGAATGAGCTATGTTACTAACCTTTATTCCAGATTGAAGTGATCGGTCAAATCGAAGATCTTAT
This sequence comes from Cyclobacteriaceae bacterium, assembly GCA_043776495.1. GTDB lineage: Bacteria > Bacteroidota > Bacteroidia > Cytophagales > Cyclobacteriaceae > ELB16-189. The sequence continues at coordinate 4,193 of JAYVRH010000623.1, read as the reverse complement.
TGGTCAAGGTCGATATTTCGAAGCACGGGCGAAAGCCCTGGCCTTGCTTGCTGACTCAGATGCCCTGCGCGTCAAGCAGTTGTATTCGCTTTCCTTGTCGAAGTGTGGCCTGCCAGAAGCTGCGATGCAATACCTTGAACCTGTCTACAAAGAATTTCCCGACGACCCTGAAACCGCTGGAATATTGGGAGGCATCTATAAAGAAATTTTTATTAAGACAAAAAACCAGCGCTTTGCAGTCCTTTCCAAAGACACATACTTAAAGAATTTTTACACTACTAAAAGTTTTTACACGGGCATCAATGCCGCTACCATGTCGGCCATTTCAGGGCAATCGAAACAAGGGCAGCAGATCGCATCGGAAGTGATTGCTCAACTGGAGGGTTCGCCCGGAAATTTTTGGGAACTGGCCACGCTGGCAGAGGCATGGCTGATTTCAAAGGATCGGCTCAAAGCAAAAGAATATTATCTAAAAGCAAGAGACCTGGTCACGACCGATTGGGGGAAGATCAACACGATCTATAATCAGCTTTGGTTGCTGAACCATTATGTTGCGGTACCCAAGGAATTATTAAAAATATTTAACCCACCCGTCATTGCCGCATTTGTTGGCCACATGATCGACCATCCATCGCGGGCCAACAGTCGTTTTCCTACCAACATTGAAAGCAAAGTAAAAGAAGCGTTGACCAGCGCGATCACTTCACTAAATGTGAAAATCGGATATTGTTCTCTTGCCTGCGGTGGTGATATCATATTTGCTGAGGCGATTGGTGAAACCGGGGGCGAAGTAAATATCATATTACCGTTTTCGGAATCGGATTTCTTAGAGGCAAGTGTACGTTTTGCAGGGGAGCATTGGGTAGATAGGTTTAACCAGTTGGTAAAGAAATTTCCGACTACCTTCGTTACGCATGAGCCATATGGTGGATATGATGATCTCTTTTTTCTGCAAAGCGGAATTATCTTTGGTGCCGCTATTTTGAGAAGCCATGCCAGCCACACCAAACCTCATCTGTTTACTGTGGTGTCGGGATTGGATTTGAATAGAAATGAAGGAGGTACCCGAGACACCCTCAACCTGTGGCCGTATCACGAAAATACATTGAACATCAATCCTGACAATTTTAATACGGTCCCCCGGTCCAGCAGTTTTCAAAGTTCTACCCGCCGTATTGATAAGAGAAAGTACAAAAACCGCCCCGTTTCTTACATTTTGTTTGCGGATTTCCCCAATACCCACACTGCTGAAAAAGAGATGATTTGGAAATCCATGCAGAGTAAAATAGAAATACAATCTCCGCTTCCAGTCGGACTGGTATGGAATGGTGACACTATTCTTGCTGCCTACAATTCCCTTGGGGGTACGATCGACCTGTGCAAAATTCTCCTGGCGGCCGTTGTCAGGTTTCATAAAAAAGATAGCGTCAAAATCAGCCTTCACGTTGGACCTGTCCATCTTACAAACGCTGAAGGAGATGTGGGGAACAGCATTGAAGGAAGCCCGGTAGATATCCTCCGCTTGATTCAGCAATATGCTGCGCCTGGAGAAGTGCTGGCAAGCTCCCAGGTATCATCGGAGTTGGCTCTCAACATCGACAATTACTCGATTGACTATGTGGGGAAATTTTTTCCTGAAAGCACCACCTACAGTCAGGAGATTTTCAAAATAGATTTTAGCTAATCGCTTTCTTCTTTGCAGAGAGCACTAATAATAATATATTTTGATGAGCGCCCGCTCTTTACCAAAATCGATGTGTTCAATCGTAATTTTTTCGATGTTCAAGCCGGTCCGTTGCCGCAAGTCCGCAATGAGCAGCTCTTGTCGATCCGGTCTGATATTTTCAAGGGATGGATACTCAATCGTCTTGGACCGGTGATTTCGCATCAGGAGGCTGCCATCCACCGCATACACCACACCAATAATCATTGAATTTAATGCGATGATCTCAAGGTACGTGCCTTTCATCGCTGAGTTAAGCAGTCCAAAAGTCATAATAATGAACAGGTACGTCATGTCTTTCATCGAGATGGTCTCCGTTCGGAAACGAAGCAGAGAAAACGCTGCCAATAAGCCAAAGGCGCTGGTGATGGAACTAAATCCTCCTGTTTTTTCCAACATGTAAGTCAACAGGAAGACAATAAAGTTTAATAAGAAAAAAGGGAAGAAAGAATCCTTTTTCTGAGTGGCATTGTAATACACAAAGCGGACCAATACGATCATGGAAACCGTGTTGATCAGCAGCCGAATCAGAAAGTAAGATGTAAATATCTGCGTTTTGTCCATCGGCTAAAGATAACAAGATCTGGCATTATAACACGGCGCAACCAGTCTCACCACTCATCCTCAAAACCCTTTGTTTTGAATCCCATATCGTTATATTCGTAACTGCAAATAAATCTAAACTTAACATGACCACTTCACGAAGGGAATTCTTAAAACAAAGCGCCATGGCGCTGGCAGGTACGATGGCTTTGGGCCAATCGGCTTTTGCTGCGAAAAAAGGAAAAGAATTGATGGGGCTACAGCTTTACTGTGTGCGGGAGCAGATGAAAGCCGATCCTCTAGGTACTTTGAAACAGCTGGCCGCCATCGGATATAAAAACGTGGAGCACGCCAATTATGTAGATCGCAAGTTCTATGGATGGCTTGCACCAGAATTCAAAAAAGTACTCAATGATCTCGGCATGAAGATGCCCAGTGGTCATACCGTGATGGGAAGTAAACATTGGGATGCCGCGAAAAATGACTTTACAGACCTTTGGAAATACACAGTGGAAGACGCGGCCGTGTTGGGCCAACAATTTGTCATTAGTCCGTCGCTGCCTGAAAGCTTGCGCAGCACCTATGATGATTGCATGCGCTTCATGGAGGTCTTCAATAAGTCAGGAGAATTGTGCAAAAAATCAGGGATGAAATTTGGCTATCACAACCATCATTTCGAATTCAATGAAAAGTTGAATGGCATCATATTGTACGACATCATCCTGAAGAACACAGATCCTGCCTTGGTGATGCAGCAACTCGATATCGGTAATTTGTACAATGGTGGGGCGAAGGCTATAGACATTGTGAAGCAATACCCGGGAAGATTTGAATCCATGCATGTGAAAGATGAAATCCTTGCCAAAGAAGGCAATGAGAAATATGAGAGCACCATCCTTGGTGCCGGTATTGTTGGTACCAAAGAAGTGGTCGATCTGGGCCGGAAGAATGGCACCCTTCATTTCATTATTGAGCAGGAATCTTATCAGGGTAAAACTCCTATTGCCTGCATGAAAGAAGATTATGACATTATGAAGAAGTGGGGCTATTGAGAAGAAAGGTGTCGGATGCTTCTAAAGTGTCCGACACCTTTGGTCTTTTCTCCCTCCCCGTAATTGTAGGCGCCCTGGGTTTTTTTGTCGACGTCTACGATCTCTTACTTTTTAATATCGTTCGCAGGTCAAGTTTTGCAGACCTCGGTGTTGCCGAAGAAGCCATGAAGACCGCGGGCGAGCGCATCATCAGTTGGCAGATGCTGGGCCTCACCCTAGGAGGAATTTTCTGGGGAATGCTCGGTGACAAAAAAGGAAGAAAGAGCGTGTTGTTCGGATCCATTTTGCTCTATTCCCTGGCCACCATTGGCAATGGCTTTGTGAACACCATCGATCAATACACCTGGCTGCGATTTATCGCCGGACTCGGGTTGGCTGGAGAGCTGGGGGCCAGCATCACTTTGACCAGCGAATTATTACCGAAAGAAAAACGGGGGCTCGCCGCTGCGATCATTACTGCATGCGGCGTGCTGGGCACCATTACTGCTTACTATGTTCACATCATTAGCAACGAAGACTGGCGCCTATGCTATTTCATCGGAGGAGGAATGGGACTGAGTCTGCTGCTTTTAAGGGTAAGCGTATTGGAGAGCAGCATGTATGATAAAACAAAAGAAGTACATGTCCAGATGGGAAACTTTTGGATGCTTCTAAATAACCGGGATCGATTTCTTCGTTACCTCCGTTCCATCTTAATTGGAATTCCGGTGTGGTATGTCATCGGAGTGTTGATCACCTTTTCAGATGAGTTCGCGAAACATTTTGGAATCACAGGGTTTGATCAACCGAAAGCGATGATGCTTCAATATGCCGCTCTTGCCTTCGGCGACATGACTGCCGGATTTCTCAGCAACTATTTAAAGAGCAGGAAGAAG